>JACQTH010000424.1 GCA_016210935.1 Acidobacteriota bacterium
AAGCTTCGTGATCTCTAGCGAAGCGGCGCTGGTCGGTTTGAGGCGACGCTTCGCTAGAGTATAAGCGCCTGATCATGATCCCGATTGAGTGCGCCGGCGGAAGGGGAAACGCGTAGGCGCTGGGGGAGGCGGGCACCTCCCCCAGCGCCCGAGGAAAGCCATGATAGTGAAACGGCTCTTAGAAGCGCGCGGTCACGGCAAAGCGCAACACACGCGCGTCAATGATCGCGCTGGCGCGCTCGAAGAGCGGCGACTGTAGGCCCAGGGACGTACCCAGATTCGCGGAGTGGTCCCGGTCGGCCGCGTTGTTCAACACATTGAAGGCCTCCAGGCGCGCATCATAGCGCCAGCGCCCGACGCGAAAGACTTTCGCGATGTTGACGTCCAGCTGCGTCAGCCTCGGGAAGAACTTCACGCTGCCCTCCGGGAGGATGGTGGCGTCGAACTGGAGGGGGCTCGTGCCGACCGTCGGGTACAAGCGCGGGTCTACCATGCGGCCGTTGAGGACGCACGGCGCGACGCAGGTCCCCACTGGGTAGAACGGTGCCAGGTACACCGTCTGGGTGTTGCTCGCGCTGCTGCGGCTGTACCTGAACAATTCGCTCAGGCCAGCGCCGGGAACACCGAGAATCGCGAAGCCTGTGTTGAAGTCGCCCGCCCAGGGCAGGGAAAACGGGATGCTGCCCGCCAGCTTGAGCTCGTGCCGGTAGGGCAACGGGTACGCATTCTGGTTGCAGAACCGCAGCCTGTTCGGATCGTCACCCCGGTCCCGCTCGTCCTGACATCTATCTTCCGCGGCCCTGTCGGCCGTCCAGCCGCCGAGGAGCGTAGCCCCGCCGGGCAGCCTGGCGCTCGCGGCCAGCTCGAAACCGTTGTAGACCAACGAGTACGACCCTGGAGCCGCAGTCCGATCCACCACATCGAAAGCCGCACGCACGGCAGGGTCGATGTTGAAGATCGTGATCGATCCGACATAGGGCGCGGGACGGGCCACGTCCAGTGTGCTGGTGAAACTATCGAAGTTTCGTAGCACGTTGTCGCCCGACGACCCACCCAGCAAGCCAAAGACGCTGCCGACCATGACGTCCTTGTCGGACCGGCGGCGGTAGAACGCGCTGACCGACACGCCCCGCACGAGCTCATGCTGGACCCCGACCATCAACTGGTCGTTGTACGGCCGCTGGACGTTCGGGTCGATGCGGTTGGTTGCGCGGGTCCCGAAGTTGACATTGCCGAGGGGGCCAATCTCCCAGTCCTGCGCGATGTCGTCGCCATTGGTCCCATACGGGTTGGGACAGGCTGTGGGGTTGCTTAGAGTACAGCCGGGAGGAAGGCGCCCGGTGGCCGGGTCGAGGGCGATATCGAACCAGTTCCGGGTGTCCGAATCCAAAAACGCCGGCGCATAGCGGTTCGCCGTGCCCTCCCCGACGATCGACACGTACCGGTTCCAGCCGAACTTCACCGCCGTCTTGGCGTCGCCAAACAGGTCGTACGCCACGCTCAACCGCGGATTGAAGTCCGGGCCCAGGCGCGGCAGTTCGACTGCCGGAAGCGTGCTCACCGGTTTGAACCGGCCGGGGAGGCTCGGGCTTTCGGGCACCGAGGACCGCGCGACGTCCATCCGCAGGCCGAGGTTGAGCGTCAACCGGTCCATCGTCCACGAGTCTTGCGCAAAGACGCCCAGGTCGTAGTCGATGTCGCCCTTGGCGGTCACCGGGTTGTTATAGACAGTGACCTGGTTGGGGGTGCCGATCAGGCCTGGTGGCAGCCCGCGGGCCAGGTTCGCGGCGGCGGCGAAATGAGCGTCATTCACAAAGTCCAGCTGCCGGCCCCAGGGGTTCGGGGCACTGGAATAGATCTGAATGAGATGGCCATTGTTGTTTCGGTTGCGCCGTTGGTTGCCCCACTTGTTCTGGAACCCCACTTTGAAATTGTGCGAGCCGGTTACGTACGTAATCGACCCTCGGTAACTCCACGCATGCGGGTAGTTTTCCGTTTCGTTGGTGGCCGCTGCGTACCGCAGGCCCAGCCATGGGTCATTACGATGGACGACGCCGTACCAGCCGTCGCGGTCCATTTGCGCGAGAGCGGCCGGTGAGCCTACAGCGGGAAAACACGGCGTGACAAAACATGGTTCAAACGCGGCCGGCCGCTCTCGCCGTATTCCCTCCTGATAGCTCGGGTCCCAATCCTGGTACGACAGCGAAAAGCCGAACTCGGCCAAGAGGCGATTGCTGACCGTCGAGGTCCACTTCGCCGTGCCGGTGTCGTAGTGGGGGGAGGTCCAGAACGTTGACGCCGTATCCACGTCCTCTCCCGCGACGTGCTGGGTGAACCGACGCTTCCGCAACTTGTCGAACCCGGCGGAAAACTTGTTCCGCTGGCTGACTTGCCAAGTCAGGCGCACGCCACCGTCCGTCAAGCTGTTCGTGTCGAGCCCGCGGCTCCCGTCGCGCTTCACGCTGTTGAGCACCTGGTTGTTGACGACGAGGCGGCGCGACGAAGTGTGAAACCACAGGCGATTCTGGACGATCGGGCCGCCAACCTCAACGTTGAGGTCGTAGAG
>JACQTH010000422.1 GCA_016210935.1 Acidobacteriota bacterium
GGATCGGCCGGCGGACGAATATTCAGGACGGCTCGGTCGTGCACGTCATGAAGGGCACGCATCCGACGACGCTCGGCGACAGCATCACGGTCGGCCATGCGGCGATTCTGCACGGATGCGCGATTCAGGATCGCTGCCTCATCGGCATGGGCGCGATTCTGCTGAACGGGGCGGAGGTCGGGACCGAGTCGATCGTGGCCGCCGGAACGTTGCTCGCCGAAGGGACGAGAATCCCGCCCCGTTCGCTCGTGATGGGCGCGCCCGGAAAAGTCCGCCGCGAGCTGACGCCGGAGGAAGTCGAGTCCATTCAGGTGTACGCGGATAGATATGTCGAGTACGCGCGTGATTACAGGGGATAGGGACGAGGGGCTGGGGACCAGGGGCTAGGATGAGAAGAAAAACGTTTCGAGCCGCGCCTCGGTACGACGATCGTTCGACGAATCCCTCGGCCCTGGTCCCCAGGCCCGAGTCCCCAGTCCCTCGTCCCGAGACCCTTCTCTCATGATCGCCGCCGTCCGAGGCACACGCGACATCCTGCCGGGCGAAAGCGAACGCTGGCAATACGTCGAGGACATCGCGCGCCGGCTCTTCGAGCGCTACGGCTATGCCGAGGTCCGTACGCCGATCATCGAGCGCGAGGAGCTGTTTGCCAAAGGCACCGGCGAAACGACGGACATTGTCCAGAAGGAGATGTACGCCTTCACCGACAAAGGCGGGGAACGAGTCACCCTGCGTCCCGAAGCCACGCCGAGTCTCGTCCGCGCCTTTGTCGAGCACCACCTCGAGCAGCAGATGGCGGTCCCGAAGCTGTACTGCCTGGGCCCCATGTTCCGGTACGAGCGGCCGCAGAAGGGACGGTACCGGCAGTTTCATCAGCTCGACGTCGAAGTCTTCGGCGTCGAGGACGCCTCCATCGATGCGGAGATGATCGATCTGGCGTGGTCGCTCGTCCGCGAGCTCGGCGTGAGGGAAGCGGAACTGCTCATCAATTCGGTCGGATGTCCGGTGTGCCGCCCGTCGTTCAGCGCCGCGCTCGTGAGCGCGCTGGGCGAGGATGTCGCCCGGTTGTGTGCCGACTGCCGCCGGCGGGCCGGGACCAACCCGCTGCGGATCTTCGACTGCAAGGTACCCGCGGACCAGCCAATCATCGATCGGCTTCCACACGCCGTGGATCACCTGTGTGAGGCGTGCGCGACCCACTTCAGCGCGGTGCAGCAACATCTCGATGCCTACGGGATTCCGTATCGCATTTCGCACCGCCTGGTCCGCGGGCTCGATTACTACACGCGGACCACGTTCGAGATTCTGAGCGGGAGTCTCGGTGCGCAGAACGCGCTGCTGGGGGGCGGCCGCTACGACGGGCTCGTGAAGGTCCTGGGCGGTCCGGATCGGACGGGCATTGGATTCGCTGCCGGGATCGAGCGCCTCGTCCTCGCGCTTCCGGAGGACGCCCCAATCGAGGTCGCGCGCCCGCACGTGTTCGTGGCGGCGATTGGCGACGCGGCCCGCCGTGAGGCCGCCAGACTCGTCAAGGAGCTGCGGTCGGCGGGGCTCAGGGCGCAGCTCGACTACGAAGGGCGATCGATTCGGTCGCAGATGAAGACCGCCGATCGCGCCGGGGCGCCGCTGGCGGCGATTCTGGGGGACGACGAGCTGGCGAAGAACGAAGTCACGATGCGGAACATGGCCTCCGGCGACCAGACACCGATCGCGCGCCGTGACGTCATCGACTATATCCGCCTCGCCTCCGCCGACGAGGGGGCCCCGATGGCTCAACCCGAGTAGGACGCGCTGTGGCAGAACCCCTCGGCGACTGGCAACGGACCCACACCTGTGGCGCGCTTCGCGAGGCCGATGTCGGCCGGGAGGCCATCCTCCTGGGCTGGGCGCACCGCGTCCGCGACCTCGGGTCGCTCCTGTTCATCGACCTGCGCGATCGCGACGGCATCACCCAGATCGTCGTGCGAGACGACGAGTCGAGACTGGAGCGGGCAAAAGAGATCCGCTCCGAATACGTCGTCGGCGTGCGCGGCACCGTTCAGCGCCGATCGGCCGAGACGAGGAACCCGAAGCTGGCCACCGGGGACATCGAGATCGTCGCGGCGGAGATTCGGATCCTCAACGAGGCCCGAACGCCGCCGTTCTCGATTGCCGACGACACGACGGTCTCCGAGGACATTCGTCTCAGATACCGCTATCTCGATCTGCGGCGTCCGGCGATGCAAGCCAACCTGCGGCTGCGCCATCGGATCGCGCAGGCGATTCGGCGGTATTTCGATGCGCAGGGCTTCTGCGAGATCGAGACGCCCGTTCTGACGAAGTCGACGCCGGAGGGGGCGCGCGATTATCTGGTCCCGAGCCGCGTGCATCCCGGCGAGTTCTACGCGCTGCCGCAGTCACCGCAGCTCTTCAAGCAGCTCCTGATGATTGCCGGGATCGATCGGTACGTCCAGATCGTCCGGTGTTTCCGTGACGAGGACCTCCGAGCCGATCGTCAACCGGAATTCACTCAGGTCGACGTCGAGATCTCGTTCGCCACCCGCGACATCGTGTTCGGCGTGGTCGAAGGGCTCATGCAGGGTGTCTTCACGGAGATCGGCGTCGATCTGCCCGTCCCGTTCCAGCGCGTCCCGTACGCCGAGGCCATCACGCGATACGGATCGGACAAGCCGGACTTGCGGTTCGGCCTGCCGATCGAGGATGTAACCGAGGCCTTTCGCGACTCCTCGTTCGACGTGTTTCGCGCCGCCGCTGATCGGCCGGGCGATGTTATCCGCGGCATCGTGGTCAAGGACGGCGCCCGATATTCACGGCGCGAGCTCGACGAGCTGGCGGACCAGGCGAAACAGGGCGGCTTGCAGGCGCTGGTTACGGCAAAGCTCACGGCCGACGGGACGGTTCAGAGCTCGGCTCTGAAGGCGGCGGGCGAGGCGACGATCCGCGCGGCGCTCCAGCAAGCCGGCGGGAAGGCCGGCGACCTGTTGCTGATGGCTGCGGGACCGGCCGACGCGACCTCGAAGGGGCTCGGCGCCCTCCGGCTCATTCTGGCGAAGAAGGAAGGGCTCCTCGCGCGCGATAAATTTGCGATCGAGTGGATCGTGGATTTTCCGCTCCTCGAATGGAACCCCGAAGAGCATCGCTGGGATGCGGTCCAGCATCCGTTCACCGCGCCGCTCGACGAGGATGTCGATCGGCTGGAGACGGATCCGGGGTCGGTGCGGGGCAGGATTTACGACCTGGTGCTGAACGGCTGGGAGATTGCGGGCGGCAGCATTCGCATCCACGACGCGGCGATGCAGAAACGGATCTTCCGGCTGCTGAACATCAGCGACGAGGAAGCCCGGCTGCGGTTCGGGTTTTTTCTCGAGGCGCTGGAGTACGGCACGCCGCCGCACGGCGGCATCGCCTTCGGGCTCGATCGGATGACGGCGCTGCTGGCGGGCGAAACATCGATCCGGGAAGTGATCGCGTTTCCGAAGACCGCCGCTGCGGTCGATCTGATGGCGGGCGCGCCCTCGCCGGTCTCGGACCGCCAGCTCCGCGAATTGCATCTGCTGAATCGCCGATAATTGACCCCGACAGAAGGCCTGTGCTAGCCTTTTAATGTAAGTCATTGCTATAAAAGGAGATATCGCCCACCACTCGATGCGCCGCATTGCCGTTCCTGAAGAAGGAACCCAAACGCTGTTCGGCTCGTACGACGAGAACCTCAAGTATCTCGAGTCCCTCCTCAACGTCCGGATTCGCACCCAAGGTCACGATCTGCTGGTTGAAGGCGACCCCTCGAATGTGTCGAAGGTCGAGCGCATCGTGGAGCAGCTCGGATCCCTGATGAAAGAAGGCTACGCGTTGTCGAAAAGCGATGTGCAGACCGCCTCGCAACTCGTCCATCAGGACGATGACGTCGAGCTGCGGGAATACTTCCTGAAGGGAACGGCGCGACCCGCCGGGCGGCGGCAGGTCGCGCCGAAGAGCATCAATCAACGCCGTTATCTGGACGCGATCGAGCAGAACGATGTCGTGTTCGGGATCGGACCGGCGGGGACGGGAAAGACGTATCTCGCGA
Organism: Acidobacteriota bacterium; assembly: GCA_016210935.1. Taxonomy (GTDB): domain Bacteria; phylum Acidobacteriota; class Vicinamibacteria; order Vicinamibacterales; family JACQTH01; genus JACQTH01. The sequence goes on from JACQTH010000422.1 coordinate 4,067, forward strand.
TGGCGCAGGCGGTCTCGTGGCTGGTGGCCAAGCGGGTCACGCGCATCATTCTCGCGCGGCCGGCCGTGGAAGCGGGGGAGAAGCTCGGATTCCTGCCGGGGGATTTACAGGAGAAAGTGAATCCGTACCTGCGGCCGCTGTACGACGCGCTCTACGACATGATGGAAACGGACCGGGTAGAACGGCTGCTGGAGCGCGGCACGATCGAGATTGCGCCGCTCGCCTTCATGCGCGGCCGGACGCTGAACGACAGCTTCGTCATCCTGGACGAGGCGCAGAATACGACGCCCGAGCAGATGAAGATGTTCCTGACGCGCCTCGGGTTCGGGTCCAAAGCCGTGGTCACAGGCGACATCACGCAGATCGACTTGCCGGCAGGCCGGACGTCGGGGCTGGTCGAAGCGATGAAGGTCGTGGCCCGGGTCGAAGGCGTCAGCTTCGTCTACTTCGACCAGCGGGATGTCGTCCGTGCACGGGTCGTGCAGCAGATCGTCAAGGCGTACGAGGCGTATACGAACGGTACCGGTGAAGAAAGCCAGGAAAGCCGAGCAGGCTCGTGACCAACCGGCACGGCTTCGAGTGGTTGTGACGAACGGCCACGGGATCCCGATACGCTCACCCGGATTGAGGCAGTGGCGTGCCCGCGTGGCCCCGGCCCGCGCGCGCGGCACGATCACCATCGCGCTCGTCAGCGACCGGCAGATGCGCGCGCTCAATCGCACCTACCGCCACATTGACCGAGCGACGGATGTCCTGTCGTTTCCTGCGTCAGCCGAACGTGACCTATCGGCTCCAGGCTCCGGGCTTCGGGCTCCGGGAATGCAGATTCGGAGGAAATCCAGCCGAAGCCGGCAGCCTGTAGCCCGCAGCCAGGAGGTCGGGCGCCATCTTGGAGATCTCGCCATCAGTCTCGACACCGCCCGGCGGCAGGCGGATGAGATGCGGCACTCGCTTCAGACGGAGCTGCGGGTCCTGGCTCTGCACGGGCTCCTGCACCTTCTGGGGTACGATCACGAGCGCGACCGTGGCGAGATGGCCCGCCTCGAACGCCGGCTTGGCCGGCGCCGCGGTCTCACGCACGGTCTGACGGAGCGTCGATGACGCCGCTGGCGCTGTTCCTGCTCGCGTGCGCGACCGTCTACCTCGGGACCGTCGAGGCCGCCTTCAGCGCGCTGATGCGCCTGTCGCTCCGCCTGCTGGCGGAACGCAGCGATCGGATCGCGGGGATGGATCGCTATCTGGACGATCCGATCGAGCTGTTCGTTCCCGTCCGGCTGCTGATTGCCGTCGCGACGGCGTCCGCGCTGGTGCTGATGGCCGGGCTGATTGGCGCCGCCACGGCCCACGCCGTTCTGGCCTTGATCGTCGCGACCCTGGCCTTCATTGTCATCTGCGAACACCTCATCCCCACGTTTATCGTTCGCCGCAATCCCGAACGGATGTTCGAGCTGCTGCTGCCCTCGTTCAACGTGATCGCCGGCGCCATTCGGCCCATCGTCCTGCCGCTCATCAAGCTGTTGACGGGCGTGCGGCGGGATCGCGCGGTGCTGGCCGCGGCCGACGACGTCGAGCCGGAACCGCCCGGCGCGACGCCGGCCGCCGAGTCGCCGGAACCCGGCGACCTCGATCGCGAGGACCGGCGGCTGCTCCGATCGATCGTGGAATTCGGCGACACGTTGGTGCGCGAGGTGATGACGCCGAGGCCGGACATCGTGGCCATCGAAGCCGGCGCCACGATCGACGAGCTTCGCGCGCTCGTGGCCGAGCAGGAGTACTCGCGCTTTCCGGTCTATAAAGAAGTGCTCGACAACATTGTCGGCTTTGTCTTCGTCAAGGACCTGATTCTGCTCCCGCAGGCGGCGATGTCGGCGGATGCGACCGGATCGATCGCGCCGCTCGTCCGTCCGCCTCACGTCGTTCCCGAAACGAAACGCCTGGCCGAGCTGCTGAAGGAGTTCCAGCGGCAGCAGATTCAGATGGCCATCGTCGTCGACGAGTACGGGGGAACCGCGGGGCTCGTGACGCTGGAGGATCTGCTGGAGGAAATCGTCGGCGAAATCCGCGACGAATACGACGTGGAAACCGAGCCGATCACCGAACAGCCGGACGGCTCGCTCTCGGTGAGCGGCAAGGTGGATGTGGACAAGGTCGCCGAACGCCTGGACATCGCCATCGAGGGGGAAGGTTTCGAGACGGTCGGCGGCTTCTTGCTGTCGAAGCTCGGGCGCGTCCCGGCCGTCGGTGAAAAGTTCGACCTCGACGGCCTGAGCGTCGAGATTCTCGAGGCCGAGCGCCGCAGAATCACCCGCGTCCGATTCGCCAAGATTCCTGCCGCCGAGGTGAAAGAGGCGTGAAGGCCGGATACGTCAGCCTCATAGGCCGTCCGAACGCCGGCAAATCCACGCTCCTGAACCGGCTGGTCGGCACCAAGCTCGCAATCGTGTCCGATAAACCTCAGACGACCCGCACGCGGATCCTGGGGGTTCGCAATTATCCCGAAGGCCAGGCGGTCTTCATCGACACACCGGGCATTCATCGGCCGCAACACCGGATGAACGTCCGGATGGTAGACGCGGCGGTCGAGAGCATGGGCCACGCAGACCTTATCGGTCTGGTCGTCGACGCCAGCGTGCCGCCGGGGAAGGGCGACCGCTTCGTGCTCGATCTGCTCGATCGCGTGAAGGCGCCCACCATCCTGATTCTCAACAAGGTCGATCTCATCGCACGTCCCTCGCTCCTCCCGATCATCGATTCATACCGGCGTCTCCACGAGTTCGCCGAAATCGTTCCGCTGTCAGCGAAGACGGGCGAGAACGTCGATCGCGTCGAAAAAGCGATTCTTGACCGGCTGCCGGAAGGTGAGCCGCTGTATCCGACCGACACCCTGACGGACCAGCCGGAGCGGTTCTTCGCCGGCGAGATGGTCAGAGAACAGGTGCTGGCCTACACGCGCGACGAGCTTCCGTACACGACCGCCGTCGTCGTCGATCAGTTCGAGGAGGCCCCTCCGGTGGGCGCCGAGCAGCGGGGTCTGCTTCGAATCTACTGCTCGATCTTCGTCGAACGCGCCTCGCAGAAGCCGATTGTCATCGGACGCCGGGGAGAAGGCATCAAGCAGATTGGCACGGCTGCGCGGCGGGAGCTGGAGCGGTTCTTCGGCGCCCGCGTCTACCTGGATCTCCGGGTCAAGGTGAAAGAGGGCTGGCGCGAGGACGAACGGGCGCTGGATGGACTCGGGATTCGGTAAGTGCCGAGCAGTGAAGCTGCGCCTCAAACCGGCGAGACGTCGCCACGCCCGGCGCAGCTTCCCTGCTAAAGATGGCCGCCTTCGGAGATGTCTCGTTCTCGCGTTTTCACGCACAAATCTGAAACACCCCTGCATGGAACCATGACGTCACGAGCGTCGCGGTAGCGTTCACGCCTCCGTCCCTGGGGGTTCGCCCGATGGGCGGCCGGCGATGCGCGTCGGTGTCATGGCGTGTTCCCGTGTGCAGTTTCGTGCCGCGTTAGCAGGGCGCTGCTTGGGGGTTCCCTGTTTCGCCTCGGGTTGCCCGCCTGAGCTTGACGCTTCCTATTGCCGGGTCCGATCTTTGAATGTCCCGCGTTCGAGCGGGGTAAATGCTGCGAACCATGACCGCGTCGCGTGACGCCCAGCTCACGCGGCGACCGATCAAGCTCTGCCTTATAGACGATGACCCCCAGGCTCCGTTTCTGATCGAAGCCGCCTTGGCGGAGTTCACCAGCGAGTTCTCGCTGGATGTCCGCACCAACTTCAGCGCCGGCCTCGCGGCGCTCACCAGCAATCGCCACGACGTCTACCTCGTCGACTATCGCCTTCCAGGCGGCGACGGCCTCGAGCTGATTCGCGGCGCGCGGCGCGAAGGGTGTCGCAAGCCGATCGTCATGCTGACCGGCTTCGGCGACGACCGGCTCGATCACGCCGCGCTCGCGGAGGGCGCCGCCGATTACGTGGAGAAAGGCCTGCTGGACGTGCACCTCGGGCGTGCGATCCGACACGCGGTCGACCGCGCCGCAGCGGAGGCGGCGTTTCGCGAGCGCGAGGTCCTCTACCGGCGCATCGTGGAAACGGCTCACGATGGCGTCTGGGTGATGGATGTCGACGGACGCACGACGTATGTGAATCACCGGATGGCGGCCATCCTCGGCGTCAAACCAGGCCAGATGCTCGGCCGCTCGTTCCTGGATTTCGTTCATCCCGAGGAGCGCGCCGCCGCGATTCAGCAGATGGAACGGCTGCGCAAGGACGTCGCGCACCAGCAGGAGTTCCGGCTGTGGCGCCGAGGTGGACGCACCGTCTGGACCCTGGTGGCGACAAGTCCGATCTGGGCGGAGACCGGCGAGCTGGCCGGTGCGCTCGCGATGGTGAGCGACATCTCCGAGCTCAAGATGGCGGAGCAGGAGCTCGTGTCCAGCAATCGGATGCTCAACGCGATTCTCGACGCGGCGCCAGTCGCGATCGCGACGCTGTCGTCTGAGTTGATCGTCGAGCGCTGGAATGCCGCCGCCGAACGGACCTTCGGGTGGAGCGTCCACGAAGTGCTGGGACATCCCTATCCCCTGAGCCTCGCGGAGGACCGTGAGGACTTCGTCCGGCTGTGCCGCGACGTGCTGCAGGGGAGTCCCGTGACGAACCTGGAAGGCCGCTGCCGGAAACAGGACGGCGCCGAAGTTCCGGTGAGTCTCTGCGCCGCGGCGCTTCGCGCATCGAACCCCGCGATGGATGGCATCGTTCTCGTGTTGAGCGACCTGACCGGCCGGAAGCAGATGGAGGATCAGTTGCGCCGCAGTCAGGAGCAGCTGCTGCAGTCGCAAAAGATGGAAGCGATCGGCCGCCTGGCCGGCGGAATCGCCCACGATTTCAACAACTTGCTGACGGTGATCCTGAGCTATTGCGAGGCGCTCGTCACGCACCTCGACAAGCCCGAGCGGTTGAACAGGGACCTGACGGAGATCACCGGTGCCGCGGATCGAGCCGCCGCGCTCACGCGCCAGCTTCTCGCGTTCAGCCGCCGCCAGCTGATGCAGCCCAGAGTCATGTCGCTCAACGACGTGATCGAAGGACTCCAGAACATGTGGCCGCGTCTGATTGGCGAAGACGTGGAAATCCGGTTGGAGCTCGGCTCGGACCTCTGGCCCATCAGGGCGGACCCGCATCAGATCGAGCAGGTATTGCTGAACCTCGTCGTGAATGCGCGCGACGCGATGCCGCGCGGCGGTGTCCTGACAATCCGGACCGCCAATATCGGTGGCGAGCACGGTGCGCCGATGGCGACAGGGACGGGACATTTCGTGGAAATGGCCGTCAGCGACAGCGGCATCGGAATGGATTCGGCGACGAAGGAGAAGATCTTCGAGCCGTTCTTCACCACGAAAGAAGTCGGCAGGGGCACCGGTCTGGGTCTCGCCACCGTCTACGGGATCGTCGAGCAGAGCGGCGGAAAGATTCTGGTCGAGAGCGAGCCTGGGCTCGGCACGACGTTCAGAATTCTGTTCCCCCGGTCTGACGGTGTCGTCGAGCGCCCGCAGTCCATCCCAGCGACTCGACGCGTGTCGGGGAATGAGACGATCCTCGTCGTCGAAGACGACGAAGCCATCCGCCATCTGACGACGACGTCGCTGGAGTTGCTCGGGTATCGGGTGCTGAATGCCAAAGATGGGAACGAAGCGATCGCCATCACGCAGGACGACTCAACGCAGGTCGATCTGGTCGTGACCGACGTGGTCATGCCGGGAATGAGCGGTCCGGAGCTCGTGTCCGCGCTTCGGGTCCGGCGCCCCGCGCTGCCTTTCTTGTACGTCTCCGGCTATACGGACGACCGGTTTGCGGTTCACGGCGTGCCCGATCCAGGCAACCTTGTGTTGCAGAAGCCGTTCACGCCGGTGCAGCTCGCGCAGACGGTGCGCGAGATCCTCGAAGGCCGGCGGGGAATGGGGTTGTAGGGCCGGACCTACAGTCTTCCGGCCGCGACCGCCGTCGCGGTCTTCTCCACCAGTCGCAGAAACGATTCGATCGTCTGTTCCAGATAGTTCGCCGGCGTGTCTTCCTCCTTGCAATGTGACAGGCCGTTCGACGAATACGCGAACATCATCACCACGGGCATATGCGGCACCATTTCCGCCGCGTCATGAAGCGGCCCCGACGGCAGCTTCGGCGCATCGCCCGTGACTTCCCGAACCGCTTCGGCACACAGATCGATCAATCGCGCGTCGAACGGGCGCGGCTCGATGCGCCAGAGCGGCTTCCACTCGAGCGACACATTGTTCTCCCGGGCCGCCCGATCCGCCGCGTCACGGGCGTCAGCGAGCATCTGCGCCAGGACGGCCGGATCGAGCGCCCGCTGATCGAGCGAGATCTCGCAGATGCCTGGAACCGCTGTGACGATGCCCGGCTCGACCTTGACCACCCCACACGTGCAGACGACCCCGGCACCCGGTCGCGAGTGCCGCCGCGCGATCTCACGGCAGGCCAGCGCGGTATCCGCCGCCGCCAGGAACGCATCGCGCCGCAGCGGGATCGGCGTCGATCCCGAATGGGCGGCCTGGCCGGTGAAGCGGAGAATGTTCCGCTCCACGCCGAACGTTCCCAGGACGACCCCGGTGGGCTTGTTCATCGACTCGAGCACCGGGCCCTGTTCGATATGCAGCTCCAGGTACGCGCGCGCGTCGATCGTCTTCAGCTCCCGCTGCGCATCGCCCATGCGATCGGGCTCCACGCCGTTCTCGCGAAGCGCATCGAGCAGACGGGTGCCTTCCTTGTCTCTGAGGTTGCGCAGATCGTCGACCTTCAGGCTGCCGGCCGCCGCGGAAGACCCCAGCAGGCTGCGACCGAATCGCGCGCCTTCTTCGTCGGCCCAGTCGACGAGCTTCAACGTCACCGCGGGTCGTGCGCCCGCATACCTGCGCAGGGCCTCGTACGCCGACAGCACGCCCAGGCAGCCATCGAGCCAGCCGCCATTCGGCACGGAGTCGAGGTGCCCGCCAATCAGGATCGTCTTCGGCGACTGGCCCGGAAGCGTCGCCCAACTGTTGCCGGCGGAATCCGTGGTTGGCTGGATGCCGATCTCCTTCAGCTTCCCGGCAAACCACTCACGCGCCTGACGCCACATCGGCCCCCACGCGACTCGCTGTGCCCCGTCGGGTGTGGAGGTCAGGCTGGCCAGCTCCCGAAGGTTGAGAATCACATCATGTGCACTCATGTTTGAATGGCGGGGACCCCTGCGCATCCGCGCGATCCCAGCGCATCCGAGCCGGTTCCGGCGAACGGCTGCACCCCGCCAAGCTCCTGGTTCGCGGGGCCCCATCGCCCCGCTCCGCTCGTCGCGCGGCACATGTTAGTCCATCATGGAACTGCCCCGCATTCGGTGTTACATTGAGCCGTTTTGCCGTCCGTGTGAACCGCGTCGAATTCGTTCGACCGCGCGGAAGCGTGCACGCATCGCGCGTGCGCGATCAGTGGCTCAACCCTTGTCCCCATGTCGCCGCAGCGCCGGATTGACGTCGTCCTCGACTCCGTAAAGCGCCTGCTGCGCATCGGCGCGACCGCCAACCTCCTCAACCTCCTTCAGAAACAGCATCCGGCGGATCTCGCGCAGGTCTTTGGCGAGCTGGCGGAGCGGGATCGCCAGGCCGCGTTCAATGTCCTCATCGAACGTAACAGCCGGCTCGCGATGGAGGCGTTGAGCGAGCTGCCCCCCGAGACGGGCGCGATGCTGCTGTCGGCGAGATCGGCCGAGGAGATCGCCAAATTTCTGCAGGAAATCCCCTCGGACGATGCGGTGGCGATCGTCGAGCACCTGCCGGAGGAGCTCAGGGCCGCCGTTCTGGATTTGATGCGCCCCAAAGCGGCCGGCGCGGTGGAGAACCTGCTCGAATACGAGGAGCAGACCGCCGGCCGCATCATGAATCCCAATGTCTTCGCGCTCAGCGAGGACATGACGGTCGGCGAAGCGATCTCGGCGATTCAGGCCGCGCGCGATGTCGAGATGGTGTTCTATCTGTACGTCGTCGATGCGCGGCGGCATCTCGTCGGGGTCGTGTCGTTGCGCCGGCTGCTGCTCGTGTCGCCGGAGACGCCGCTCAAGCGCATCATGACGACCGACCCCATCAGCGTGCGGGTCGATACGGACCAGGAAGAGGTCGCCCGGCAGGTGGCCTCCTACAACATTCTGGCCATTCCCGTCGTGGAGGAGTCCAACAAGCTGGTCGGCATCATCACGGTGGATGACGTCATCGATGTCATCAAAGACGAGGCGACCGAAGATATCTATCGCCTGGCGGGTATCGCGGGCGACGAGCGCGTCTTCACGCCGCCGGCCGAATCTCTGCGAAAGAGATTCCCCTGGCTGCTGGTGAACCTCGCCACGGCGTTTCTCGCGTCTTCGGTCGTGGCCTTTTTCCAGGGCACCATCAACGTCTGGGTCGGGCTCGCGGTCTTCATGCCGATCGTCGCCGGTATGGGTGGCAACGCGGCGACGCAGACGCTCACCGTCATCGTCCGCGGCATGGCCCTCGGCGAGCTCACGTGGGCGAATTCGCGGAAGGCGCTGGTGAAGGAAATCCTCGTGGGTGTCTTCAACGGTCTTGCGGTTGGACTGGTCGCCGCCCTCGTCGCTTGGGCCATGCTTGGAGATCCCGGTCTCGGGCTTCTGCTCTCGGCGGCGCTGATCGTCAATCTGTTCGTGGCGGGGGCAGCCGGCACCCTCATTCCTCTGGGCCTCAAGGCGCTGAAGTTCGATCCGGCGCTGGCCTCGACGGTATTCATCACCACGCTGACCGATATCTGCGGATTCGCGACGTTCCTGGGTCTGGCCACGCTGTTCCTGCGCATGGTCCGAACGTAGGCGCTAAAATGGAGAGTCCGCCGATGCCGCAATGCCAGTCTACAAGTCCGACGCGCTGATCCTCCGAACGTACAAGCTTGCCGAATCCGATCGCATCGTTGTTTTTCTGACGAAGGATCGCGGCAAGAAGCGTGGGGTGGCCAGAGGCGCGCGGCGCCTCCGCTCGCGCTTCGTGGGATCGCTGGAGCCGATGACGCTCGGGAGCGTGGCGTACTTCGAGAAGGAAACGCGGGAGCTCGTATCGATTAATTACGTCGAGACGACGCGGTCTCCGTTTGCCGTGTCGAGCCCTGAGGCGCTCGGCTACGTTGAGTATTTCGCGGAGCTCCTCGATGAATGGTCGCCGGACAGCGATCCGAACGAGCGGTTGTATCGGCTGGGCGCGGCGCTCGTGGAAGCGCTGGCGGCGGGCGTGCCGATCGATCCGCTGGCGCGCTATTTCGAGTACTGGCTCCTGCGGCTGCAGGGGGTGTATCCCTCGGCCTTGACGTGTCACCGGTGCGGGGCGCCGCTGCAGGAAGCGTGGCTGCGCCCTGACGATCGGGTGTTCAGCTGCGGCGACTGCGCCGGGGCGGCTGGCGCGGCGTCCGGCACCCGCGGCGCGATGCTGTCCGCCTCGGCCATGGGCTTTCTCCGGCTCGCCGCGTCGCTGGCCCCGGACCGGCTCGGCGAGATGACGCTCGCGCCCGGCGCCGGCCGGGAGCTGGAGGCGGTCCACCGCGCCCTCATCACGACGCATCTCGAGAAGGAGCTGCGGTCGAGTCGCGTGCTTCGGCAGATGGCGTGATCGGGCCCGGCCGAAGCTGGACACTACGACACTGTGAACTTCCAAGACCTCATCCTCAAACTGTCCGAGTTCTGGGCATCGCAGGGCTGCCTGCTGCAGCAGCCGCTCGATCTCGAGGTCGGCGCCGGCACCTCGCACCCCGAGACGTTTCTGCGCGTGCTCGGCCCGCAGCATTGGAGCGTCGCGTACGTTCAGCCGTCGCGCCGCCCGGACGACGGCCGCTTTGGTGAGAACCCGAACCGGCTCTTCAAGCACCATCAGCTCCAGGTGGTTCTGAAGCCCGCCCCCGACGAGATTCAGCAGATCTATCTGGATAGCCTCGAGGCCTGCGGGATCGATCCGCGGCAGCATGACATTCGGTTCGAGGAGGACAACTGGGAGTCCCCCACGCTCGGTGCGTGGGGGATCGGCTGGCAGGTGCTGCTGGACAGCCTGGAGATCACGCAATTCACGTACTTCCAGCAGGTCGGCGGGCTCGACCTCGCGCCGATCTCGGTCGAGATCACGTACGGGCTCGAGCGGATCGCGATGTTCCTCCAGCGCGTCGATAACGTGTACGACCTCCAGTGGGCGCCCGGCGTTACGTATCGCGACGTCCGCTGGCGCGACGAGGTGGAGCAGTCGAAATACGCGTTCGCGCAGATCGCACAGCCGGTCGAAGAGTTCGCCCGCTTGCATCGCGAGCTGTTCGATCGGCATTTCGAGTTCGGCGGCACCTTGCTGAAGTCCGGCCTGGTGCTTCCCGCGCTCGAGCAGTGCCTGAAGTGCTCCCATCTCTTCAACCTGCTCGACTCGAGCGGCGGGATCGGGGTCACGGAACGGACGGCCTATATCCTGCGGGTTCGTCAGCTGGCGGTGGCGATCGCGCGGGCGTACGTGTGGGCGGAGCAGCCGGCGGAGAAAGAAACGTGATGGCCAGCTGGCGAGCCCGACGCAGGCTCGCTCACGTCGCAGGACGGCGAGTCTCTGCGTGCTCTGCGTTCTCTGCGGTTATCCGTGTGAGCGTTCATGGATAGAGAGCTCCTCCTCGAGATCGGCTGCGAAGAGATTCCGGCGAGCTGGCTGCCGCCGGCGGTGGCGCAGCTCGCCGACAGACTGGAAAAGCGGCTGGCCGAGCAGCGGTTGGAGATTCCCAGCCCCATCGAGACGTTTGGTACACCTCGGCGTCTGACCGGCCGGATCGCGCGTCTGGCGGAACGCCAAACCGATCTGGAAGAAGTGCTCATGGGGCCCGCCGTGTCGGCGGCCTTTGGTGCGGACGGGACGCCGACGCAGGCGGCGCTTGGATTCGCGCGCAAGCAGGGCGCCGACATCCACGCGCTCGAGCGCGTGGAGACGCCGAAGGGGACGTACCTCGCGTATCGCAGGCATCAGCGAGGCAAAGCGACATCGGACGTGCTGCCGGACGCGCTGGCCGGCGTCCTCCGCGACCTGTCGTTCCCGAAGCAGATGCACTGGGATGCCTGGCTCGACGATGGCCGCGGCGAATTGTTGTTCGGACGCCCAATCCGGTGGCTGCTGTTTTTGTACGGCGGCCGGGTCGTTCCATTCACCATCAAGCGAACGGATCTGGCGCTCTCCGCGCAGGTGCAGGAGGTCAGAACGGCCGCCGTCACGTACGGCCACCGATTCCTCGCCACGACGGGCCGGTCTGGCCGGGCCATCAAGGTTCGAACGTTCGACGAATACCGGGCGAAGCTGGCGGAAAGCTTCGTCCTGCTCGATCGAAACGAGCGGCACGACAAGATTGCGCGTGAGCTCGACGCGCATGCGCGGCGGCTGGGCGGCCGCGTCGGGACCGGCGGATCGGCGCAGAGCGCGTTGCTCCAGGAAGTGCCGGATCTCGTCGAGTACCCCTCGGTGGTGGCCGGCACATTCGCTCCGGAATTCCTCGAGCTGCCGGAGGAAGTGCTGGCGACGACGATGATTCATCATCAGCACTTTTTTCCGGTGTTCAATCCGGAAGGGCGGCTTCTTCCCGCCTTTCTGGCCGTCACGAACACGCAGCCGGACAATGCGCGCGTCATCGCCCGCAACTGTGAACGTGTCCTGACGGCCCGTTTGCGCGACGCGCGCTTTTTCTGGGACGCCGATCGGAAGGTGCCACTCGCGACGCGCGTGCAGCAGCTCGAGACCGTGTTGGTCCACAAGGCGCTCGGCACCTACCGCGCGAAGGCGGAGCGCGTCGCGGCGCTGGCGCGGTGGATCGCCGCTGAAGCCGTGGGGCGCCCGGAGGCCGCGGACCAGGCGGAAGCAGCCGGCCGGCTGGCGAAAGCCGACCTGACCACCGAGATGGTCCGCGAGTTCACCCAGCTTCAGGGCACGATGGGGGGCATCTACGCCCGCGAGGAAGGGCAGAGCGAGGCGGTGTGGCGCGCGATCTATCACCACTATCTTCCGGCCGGTGTCGAACAGGATGCGCCGCCCGCCAGGCAGGAGCTCGGTCCGGCCGCGATCGTCTGGGCGGCGGTCGCACTGGCCGATAAGCTCGACACCGTCTGCGGGCTCTTTGGCGCCGGCGAACGTCCGACGGGCACGCGCGATCCGCTGGGCGTCCGGCGACAGGCCCACGGCATTCTGAAGATTCTCACCGACCTGCCGGAATTGACGGGCATCGATCGCGCGCTCGCGCTCAATGAATTGATCAATCGCACCGGCGCCGGGCTCGATCCAGATCAACGCCGTGCGCTCGACCAGTTCCTTCGCGAGAGGCTCAGGTACCTCTTCGAGGTCCGTGGGTACGCCTACGACGAGCTCAACGCCGTGCTCGGGCCCGCCGACGGGCGCGGTGCGGCGCTGCGGCCGTTCTCCCCCCTGGATATTCGCCGGCGTCTCGAGGCGCTGCGGCAGGTGCGCGGGTCGGCGGATTTCGAGGCGCTCGCCGTAGCGTTCAAGCGCGTCAAGAACCTCGCAAAGGAATTGAAAGATGGCCCGACGCGCACGCTGGGCCGGCTGACGGAGCCCGCCGAGGTCGCGCTGATCGGGGAATTCGAAGCGCGCGGGGCCCAAATCCGGCATGCGCTGGCGGCGGGGGATTATGCGCAGGCGTTCCGCGCCGCATCCGGCTTCCGGCCCGCGGTCGATCGATTCTTCACCGACGTGTTCGTCATGGTAGATGATGCCGCCCTCAGGACCCAACGGCTGACGCTCGTGTGGCGTCTGCACGAGCTGCTCCTCGAGCTGGCGGACATTTCAGAAATCGTTCCTCGAACGGAGTCATAACTCGATGGCAAGAACCGAAGCGCGACATGCAGTCAGGGGAGGTAAGGTGGGTGGGGCAGGTAGGGCAGGCGGGGCCGGTAGGGCAGGTGGGGACAGCAAGAAAACGCGCCCGGCCGGTCGGACCAAAGCTGCTGGAAAGCCGCACGTGTATTTCTTCGGCGGCGGCAAGGCGGATGGAAATCGGCAGATGCGGGATCTGCTGGGGGGCAAAGGCGCCGGTCTTGCGGAGATGACAAACGCGGGGCTGCCTGTCCCGCCGGGCTTCACCGTCTCGACCGAGGTCTGCAATCTGTATTTCAAGGGCGGCGGCGGCGTGCCCGCGTCCGTCGATCGGGAGATTGCCGCAAACCTCAAGAAGCTCGAGGCCGCGGCGGGAGCGAAACTCGGATCGGCCGACAATCCGCTTCTGGTGTCGGTCAGGTCGGGCGCGAAGTTCTCCATGCCCGGCATGATGGACACGATCCTCAATCTCGGCTTGAACGACGAGACCGTCGAGGCCCTCAAGAGCCGCACGTCGAACGGGCGCTTTGGCTACGACAGCTATCGCCGTTTCATCCAGATGTTCGGGAACGTGGTGCTGGAGATTCCGAAAGACGTCTTCGAGAAGGAGCTCGAAGCGGTCAAGCACGATCGGGGGGCGAAGCTCGATACGGATCTGGATGAAGCGGCGCTGCGCGACGTGGTGATTCGGTTCAAGCAGGTCGTCGCGCGTGAGGCGAAGCGCGAGTTCCCCCAGGATCCCCTGGAGCAGCTCAAGATGGCCCGTGACGCGGTGTTCCGCTCGTGGCAGAACCCGCGCGCCCGCGAGTACCGCCGCATCTACGACATTCCCGATTCGATCGGCACAGCGGTCAACATTCAGACGATGGTATTCGGCAATACAGGGGAGCGGTCGGCCACCGGTGTCGGCTTCACGCGCAATCCTGCCACCGGCGCACGCGAGTTCTACGGCGAGTTTCTCATCAACGCGCAGGGCGAGGACGTCGTGGCCGGCATCAGAACGCCGCAGCCGATCGCGGATCTCGAACGCGCCATGCCGCAGGCATACCGCCAGCTTCGCGAGATCACGACGCGGCTCGAACGGCACTACAAGGACGTGCAGGACTTCGAGTTCACGATTCAGGACGAGCGGCTCTTCATGTTGCAGACGCGCAGCGGAAAGCGCACCGGCTACGCCGCCGTCGTGATCGCCACCGACATGGTCGACGAAAAGCTGGTGACGCCGAAAGAGGCGGTCCTGCTCGTCCCCCCCGATGGGCTGGAGCAGCTGCTCGCGCCCGGGTTCGATCCGAAGGCCTGGAATGACGTTCCGCTCGCGGCCAAGGGGCTTCCGGCCTCGCCAGGCGCGGCGTGCGGCCAGGTCGTCTTCACCGCCGACGCGGCCGTCGAATGGGTGAATCAGGGGAAGAAGGTCATCCTCGTCCGGAAGGAGACCGTCCCCGACGACATTCACGGCATGTTCGTGTCGCAAGGGATTCTGACGGCCACGGGCGGCATGACGTCACACGCCGCCGTCGTCGGCCGCCAGATGGGCAAGCCTGCCGTCGTCGGGACCGGCGCGTTGCGGGTTCACGAGGATCAGAAGGTGTTCACCGTAGAGGGGAGGACCGTTCGTGAGGGGGACTTCGTGTCCTTCGATGGCCTCACCGGGGAAGTGAAGATTGCGCAGGTCGCCTCGAAGCCGAGCGAGATCCTGCAGGTCATCTCCGGCGAACTGAAGACCGCGGAATCGGATATCTTCCGGCGTTATACCCGCCTGCTCGAATGGGCCGATCGGTATCGCCGCCTTGGAATCCGCGCGAACGCGGACCTGCCCGATCAGGCGCAGATCGCGAACGCCTTTGGCGCGAGGGGCATCGGGTTGTGCCGGACCGAGCACATGTTCTTTGCGGGCGATCGGATCGAGATCGTGCGGCAGATGATCCTCGCCGACACCCAAGCCGATCGCCGTCGCGCGCTCGACCAGCTGCTGCCGCTCCAGCGCGGTGATTTCTACGGCGTCTTCAAGGAGATGAAGGGGCAGCCGGTGACGATCCGGTTCATCGATCCGCCGCTGCACGAATTCCTGCCGAAGCGCGAGGAGCTGATGGTCGAGATCGCCCGTATGGAAGCCTCCGGTGGCGCAGCTGGTCTGGAAGAAAAACGGCGCCTGCTGCACCGGGTCGAGCAGCTTCACGAGTTCAACCCGATGCTCGGCCATCGGGGCGTGCGGCTGGGCATCACCTATCCGGAAATCACCGAGATGCAGACGCGCGCCATCATGGAAGCGGCCTGCCAGCTCGCCAAGGAAGGCGGCAAGGTCGTGCCCGAACTGATGGTGCCGCTGGTCGGCCTCGTGAAGGAGTTCCGCGATCAGAAAGCCATCATCGACCGCGTCGCCCGCGAGGTGATGACCCAGGAGGGCGTGGAGGTCGAGTACCTCGTGGGAACCATGATCGAGGTGCCGCGCGGCTGTGTGCGCGCCGACGAGATCGCCGCCGAGGCGGAGTTCTTCTCGTTTGGCACCAACGACCTGACGCAGCTGACGTTCGGCTTCTCGCGCGATGACATCGGCAAGTTCCTGAAGGCCTATCAGGACAAGAAGATTCTCGACACGGACCCGTTTGTGTCCATCGACGTCAGCGGCGTCGGCGATCTCGTGCGGATGGGCGTCGAGCGCGGGCGCGCCGTTCGGAAAAACCTGAAACTCGGCATCTGCGGCGAGCACGCCGGCGACCCGGCGTCCGTGCACTTCTGTCACAGCGTCGGCCTCGATTACGTCAGCGCGTCGCCCTTCCGCGTGCCTGTCGCCAGGCTCGCCGCGGCGCAGGCGGCGCTGGCGGTCCGAGTGGGGGATTGATTACCGTCTTCGTCCATCAGGCCGGGTCGACCCGTCCAGCCGATCGCGTCGACCCCGCCTGGCTCACCTCTGGCAGCGGGGTCATCGTCTGGGTGGATCTCGCCAGGCCCGACGCCGAAGATGCCCGCCTTCTCTCCGAGGTGTTTCACTTCCACGAGCTGTCGATTCAGGACGCGCTCAGCGCCGTTCATCACCCGAAGGTGGAGGCGTATGACGGGTACCTCTATCTGATCCTGCACGGCATCGACTTTCAGGCGTCCAAGCGGCAATTCGCGACACACGATACCGACTTCTTCCTCGGCTCCAATTACCTGGTGACCGTTCACGATGGGACGACCCGAACCATCGGCGAAATCCGATCGCTCTGCAGCCGGAACCCGCGCGTGATGGCCGAGGGCGCCACCGCGCTGCTGCACCGCATCGTGGATACCATGGTGGCGCACTATCAGCCTGAAGTAGACAAGCTGGCCGATCGCATCGACACGCTCGAGAATCGTGTCATCTCGGCACGCGACGAGACGTTCATGAAGCAAATCCTGCGGCTGAAGCGGGACGTCGCTTCCCTGAGGCGGATCACTTTGCCCGAGCGTGACGCCGTCGGCCGTCTCGCGCGCCGGGAGTTCCAGCTGATTAGCGGCGAGATGTCCTATCGGTTCCGCGACGTGTACGACCAGCTCGTCCGGCTCGTGGACGATGCGCTGATCTTCCAGGATCGGATCACGGCGATCCTCGAGGCGCATCTGACGACGGTCTCGAACCGGCTGAATCAGATCATGAAGGTCCTGACCGTCATCGCCACGTTGTTCATGCCGATGACCGTTATCACGGGTCTCTACGGAATGAACCTGGTGCTGCCGCACTTGCCCGGCGGCGACGCGACTCAGTTCTGGTGGGTCCTGGGACTGATGGTGGTGATGGCGGTGGTGATGGTGGCGTGGTTTGTCAAGCGGAAGTGGCTGTAGGCATGGCCCGAATCCATCGACTTTCCCCGGACCTCGCGACCCAGATCGCCGCCGGCGAGGTGGTGGAACGGCCCGCTTCTGTCGTCAAAGAGTTGATCGAAAACGCGCTGGACGCCGGCGCACGTCGGATCGCGGTCACGATCGATCTCGGCGGGAAACGGCTCGTTCGAGTCGAGGACGATGGGGACGGGATGGAGCCGGACGACGCACGGCTCGCGATCGAGCGTCACGCGACCAGCAAGATCGCGCGCGCGGAGGACCTGGCGGCGATCCGGACGCTGGGGTTCCGTGGCGAGGCACTTCCGAGCATCGCGTCCGTTTCACATTTCGTGCTGCGGACGCGGCCCGCGGGCCGTGACTCGGGGACCGAGGTCAAAGTCAACGCAGGAACCGTCGCGTCGATGTCGGAAGTCGGCATGCCGAAGGGAACGCTCGTCGAGGTCGGCGACGTGTTCTACAATCTTCCCGCCCGGCGAAAATTCCTGAAGTCTGATGCCGCCGAGTCGACGCAGGTGTCGCGAGTGGTCACGCAATTGGCACTGGCGTATCCGCTCGTGGGGTTCAGCCTGACGAGCGGCGGCCGCGAGCTGTTCGCGTTCCCGCCCGCCCGATCCGGCGAGGAGCGGTTCTACCAGGTGTTTGGCGATCGACCTGATCTCGTGCCCATTCACCGCCGGTCCGGCGGCATCACGATCACCGGATTCATCGCCGCGCTCGCGGAGCAGGGGCCGACCCGTGGCCCTCAACACCTCTTCGTGAATCGCCGTATTGTCAAGGATCGCACGATCGCGCATGCCATCATCGACGCGTACAGCACGGCGTCGATCAAAGAGCGGAGCCCCGAGGTCCATCTGTTTCTGGAAATGAGCCCGGATGCCGTGGATGTGAACGTGCATCCGACCAAGGCCGAAGTCAGATTCCGCGAGCAGTCCCTGGTGCACGAAGTCGTGCGCCGCGCCATCATGGGCGCGCTCGGACAGGGACCAGCACCGGAATTGCACCTCACGGCGGTCGCTCCACCGATCGCCGTCGATGTGCCGCGCCCGGCTTCCATCCCAGGCATTCTCGAGGCAATGGGGGGCGCGCGCACTGCTGCGACCATCGGTTCGCCACCGCCACGACCAGGCACGACCGTCCAATCTGCCGCGGAGCCGGTGGCGGTCGATATCACCGCGACCCTCGGCAAGCCGCTGGTTCCGCTCGGCCAGTTCCGGGACACGTTCATCATCGCCGTCGACGATGACGGCGTGGCGATCATCGATCAACACGTCGCGCACGAGCGCGTGCTGTTCGAGCGCGTGATGCAGCGCCTGACCGATGGCCGGCTGGAAAGTCAACGGTTGCTCGATCCGCTGCTGATCGAACTGGCGCCGGCGGGCCGGCAGGCGCTTGTGTTCCATCGCGCGGATCTCGAGCGCCTGGGATTCGAGCTGGAGGAATTCGGCGGAGCGAGTCTCCGTGTCTCGGCGGTGCCGGCGCTGCTGGGCGTCGGCGATGCGGCCGCGGCCGTTCGGGCGCTGGCCGACGACCTCGAAGGTCTGGATCGAGGCCGGCAGGTCCAGGAAGGGCTTCGGCGGATCGCGGCCACCACCGCGTGCCACGCGGCCGTGAAAGCCAACTTCCGCCTGACGACCGAAAAGATGGTCCACATTCTCGAAGAGCTGCGGCAGACCGCGTACTCAACCGTGTGCCCGCATGGCCGACCGGTGATGCTGCGGCTGACGAGACGCGAGCTCGAGCGAAATTTTCAACGCATCTAGCAAAAGTGTGAAGCACCTGCCCTCATCGGCCGACAAGATCAAGGAACGTGATTGGCGACCGACATCGCTTCTCCGCTGGACGGGTTACGGCCTCGGGCGGCTCCTGCAGTTGCTGGCCATGTGGCTGCTGCTCGTGGCGCTCTTCACAGCCGGACCGTACGGCCCGAGCCCGCGCCTGTTCGGTGCAGGCATCGCGATGTTCGTCGCTGGCTGGGGACTGGTGAAGCTCGTGGTGCGCCGTCGCGCTTGACTTGCTGGGGTGGCGCGGCTACATTCAAAGCCTCCACTAGCCGTGCTTGCACGGCTTACGACTAGCTTTTACACAACCTGACGTTCGTAGCTCTGCCGTGGTTGCAGGCCGTGACCGGATGAGTTTTCTGCGTCCTGACGGCCGGCTCAGCGGCAGCCGAAAGGTTCTGATGATGTCTGTGCGTCGCGCTACTGCTGCAGGGGCCCTGGCCCTCGTCGCGTTCTTGTCGTTCGGCCTCGGTGCCTTCAGCGCGGGACGCGCGGGGCAGGCCTTCGAGGCAGAAGCGACCCTGCGCGCGCTTCGCGCGGAAGTGGCCGCGATGAAGCAGGCACAGACGCTCACGCCGTTCGGGACATCCGGGCGGGAGCCGGCCGCCGTCCCGGCTTCATCCGAGTTGCGCGCCACCGTCGTGGACGAAGTGAAGCGCCAGCTGCGGGAAGAGATGGGACTCCTCCCCCTGCAGCTCCTGCGCGATCGCAAGGAGA
>JACQTH010000425.1 GCA_016210935.1 Acidobacteriota bacterium
ACGTTGAACTCCGTCTTCTCCTCGGCGGCGGGCGCCGCGCCGCCGGCGGCGCCGGGCGCGCCGGCCATCGGCATCGCCATCGGCATGGCCGCGGCCGCCGAGACCCCGAGCTCCTGCTCGAGAGCCTTCACGAGCAGCGAGAGCTCCAGGACGGAGATGTTCTTGATGTAGTCGACCACTTGCTGCTGGTTCAGTTCGGCCATGTTTGCTGTTCTCCTAATCCGCTAACACTGCATTTGGCGATCTGGCGATTTCGCGATCCGGCGATTTAGTGGTTGATTGAATCGCAAAATAAATCGCTGACTCGCCCAATCGCCAACTCGCCAGATCCTTACGACTCCTGCTTCTTCTTCTCGATTTGCACCAGCACGCTCATCAGATCCCGCGGCACCGCGTTCAGCACCGTCACCAGCTGCACCATCGGCGCCTGGAGCACGAAGAGCAGCTTCGCGTACAGCTCGGGCTTCCCCGGAAGCGTCGCGAGCGCCCCGACCTCTGCCGGCTGGAGCTCCTGTCCCTGAACGACCGCCGCTTTGATCGCCAGATTCGGCGTGCTCTTCGCGAACGTCGTGATCGTCTTCGCCAGAATGACCGGATCGTTGCCCGTGTAGGCCACCGCCGTCGTGCCCTCGAAGAACCGGGTCAGCGGCTCGAACGGCGTGCCCTTGAGCGCGCGGCGCGCGATCGTGTTCTTCACGACGCGGTACCGGCCTTTCGCGGCACGGACCTGACGACGCAGCTCCGTGACCTGCGGCACGTTCAACCCGCGATAGTCGACGAGAATCGCCGCCTGGGCCTCCCCGAACGCGGACTGCATGTCGCGGAGGTCGGATTCTTTTTCTGCTCGGGTAAGAGCCATCCTGTGAACCCCTTTGGGGTCGGGGGTCGGGGGTCGGTATGTCTTTACCGTCCCCCGTCCCCTGACCCGCGGTCCCCCGCTCTAGTGCTTCGCCTCCACCGCCGTCGTATCCACCTTGATGCCCGGTCCCATCGTCGACGACAGCGTGAGACTGCGGAGATACTTCCCTTTCGCGGCGGCCGGCTTCGCCTTGACAATGCTGTCGACCAGCGCGTGGACGTTCTCGATCAGGCTCTTCGTCGGGAACGACGTCTTGCCGGCCGGCGCGTGCACGATCCCGGTCTTGTCGACGCGGAACTCGACCTTGCCGGCCTTGATTTCGCGAATGGCTTTAGCCACCTCGAAGGTCACCGTCCCGGTCTTCGGGTTCGGCATCAGGCCGCGCGGCCCCAGCACCTTGCCGAGACGACCCACCGACTTCATCATGTCGGGCGTCGCCACGACGGCGTCGAAATCCATCCACCCGCCCTGAATCTTCTCGACGAACTCCTCGCCGCCAACGACGTCGGCGCCCGCGTCCTGCGCTTCCTTCTGTTTTTCGCCGCCGGCGATCGCCAGCACGCGCTTGCTCTTGCCGAGGCCATGCGGCAGGACGACCGTGCCGCGGACCATCTGGTCGGCGTGTTTCGGGTCGACGCCCAGCCTGAAGGCGAGCTCGACGGTCTCGTCGAACTTGGCGTACTTCACCTTCTGCATCAGCGGCACGGCTTCCTCGATCGCCAGCGGCCGGGCCGGGACCTGACTCTTCGCCGCCGCGAACTTCTTGCCGGTTTTTCTGGCCATCACTCACCTCGGTGGTTCAAACGGCACGACATCCAGTCCCATCGACCTCGCGGTCCCCGCGACGGTCTTGATCGCCGCCTCGAGATCCTGGCAGTTCAGATCGGGGAGCTTCGTCTTTGCAATCTCCTCGACCTGCTTCTGCGTCACGGTTCCGACCTTGTTCTTGTTCGGCTCGCCGGACCCTTTCGCGATGTTCGCGGCGCGCTTGAGCAGCACCGCCGCCGGCGGCGTCTTCGTGATGAACGAGTACGACCGATCGTTGTACACGGTGACGACGGCCGGGATGATCAGACCTTCCTGGGCGGCGGTCTTCGCGTTGAAGTTCTTGCAGAAGTCCATGATGTTGACGCCGTGCGGGCCGAGCGCGGTTCCGACCGGCGGCGCCGGCGTCGCCTTGCCGGCGGCAATCTGGAGCTTCACCATTGCCTGGACTTTTTTGGCCATCGTTGCTATCCACGAGTCAGAGTTTCTCCACCTGCAAAAAATCCAGCTCCACCGGCGTCGATCGGCCGAAGATCGTGACCATCACCTTCAGCGTGTTCTTGTCGGTGTTGACCTCGTCGACCACGCCGTTGAAGCTCGTGAACGGCCCCTCATTGATGCGGACCTGATCGCCGCGCTCGAACGAGTATTTCGGCTTCGGCCTCTCGGCGGCGCTCTGCACCTGCTCGAGGATCTGATCCACCTCTTCCTTCGAGAGCGGCGTGGGCCGCGCGCCGGCGCCGACAAAGCCCGTCACCTTCGGCGTGTTCTTCACCACGTGCCACGCGTGGTCGCTCATGCTCATCTCGACCAGGATGTAGCCGGGGAAAAACCGCTTCGGCGTCACGACCTTCTTGCCCCCGCGCATCTCCACCACGTCCTCGGTCGGAATGAGGACTTCGCCGATGTCGTCTGCCAGACCGTACGCCTGCACGCGCTGCTGCAGCGACTCGGCCACCTTTTTCTCGAAGCCGGAATAGGTGTGAACGATGTACCACTGCTTCTCGGTCATGCCGCACCGAACCATCGAAACAGCCAGGCCATGAAGCGGCTGAGCAGCAGATCGATGGACCACAGATACACGCCGAAGAAGATCGAGGTGATGATGACCACGACGGTCGTCGCGTACACCTCTTTGCGCGCCGGCCAGGTCACTCGCGTCAGCTCGTTGCGGACCTCCGCGAGATAGCGGCGGAACCGGCCCCACGATCCGGTGACGCTCTCGAGCGCTTTGCCTGGGCCTTCTTTGATGTTGTCGAACATCTGTCGTTTCTAGTTGGCAGTGGGCAGTGCGCAGTGTGCAGTCGTTCTCTTTATGACGCTCGCCTGGCCGCGCGCTCTCCGCGCCGTTCTACTGCCCACCGCTCACTGCCCACCGCCCACTAACATGGCAGGCCAGGAGGGAATCGAACCCCCAGCCCCCGGTTTTGGAGACCGGTGCTCTAC
>JACQTH010000469.1 GCA_016210935.1 Acidobacteriota bacterium
CGCCAGGCCGATGAAGAGGGCCGGCACCGCAACGAGGAAGCCCGCAATCGGACCGGCAATGCCGATGTCGAAGAGCATCCGCTTGTTCCGAAGAGGCTGGCGAATGCGGATGAAGGCGCCAAGGGTTCCCGTCAGGAGGATCGGCGCCGGGAGAAAATACGGGAGCGAGGCGTGGACGCCGTAATACCGGCACGCCAGGTAATGACCCATCTCGTGTGTGCCGAGGATGGCGAGAATGGTGCCCGAGTACCACAATCCGGTGGCCATGAGTTCGGGTACCGGCGGGAGCGGCGATTCAGCGTTCCCGAAATCCTGCAGGAAGGCGGCATAGTGCAGCCCGCCGACGAGTGTCGTGGTGACAACCGTGAGAAGAAAGAGCAGAACATGCAGCCAGACGCGATCTTTGGGCGGGGGCGGCGGCAGGGCCTGTTCCGGCACGCTCGTCCAGACTAAGCGAGATTCCTCGCCGGACCAGGGTGGGCGGCCTGTATCCAGGAGAGATTCGGGGGTAGCCCCGCGATCCGGGTGGTCAGACAACGGAACCTAACTGATGTTCTGCAGGTCCTTGCCGGGCTTGAAGCGGATGGTTCGGCCCGGCGGGATCCGCACCTCTTTCCCGGTTCGAGGATTGCGTCCGATGCCACGCTTGCGAGGTTTGACCTGGAAGACACCGAACCCCCGAAGCTCGATTCGTTCGCCACGCTGCATCGAGACCCGCATCGCGTCGAAAACGGCGTCGACGGCCAATTCGGCCTTTACTTTCGTGATCTCGGCCGCTTTCGAGACTTCATTGACGATGTCGAGCTTGATCATGCGGTTCCCGAGGCCTCCGTGTATGGCGGCTAAATACTATAGATACATACACTTAACGCTGTCAAGGTGAGAGGCGGTACGAAACGCCGCCGGTTCGGCACGAGGGTTCTGGCGAGGGTTTCGGTACCATAGCCCAATGGGTGAGCGGCGAGCGGCTCGGGTCGTGTTGGTGGGGCGCCCCAACGTCGGGAAGTCGACGCTCTTCAACCGAATCACCAGCTCACGCCGCGCCATCGTCACTCCCGTCCCCGGTACCACGAGGGACGCCATCACCCAACGCGCCGCATGGCGCGAAGTCGAATTCGACCTGACGGATACGGGCGGAATGTTCGGCGCAGGCGAGGACCCGCTGCATGCCCTGGTCGTCCAGCACGGCCGTCACGCGCTCGCCGACGCCGATGTCGTCGTGTTTCTCGTCGATGGCGCGCAGGGAAAGCTTCCCGGCGACGAGGAGATCGCCGCCGAGCTTCGGCCGTTGGGCGTTCCGGTCGTCCTGGCGATGAACAAGGCGGACGACCGCCGGGCGGCTGACAGTCACCTGGAGTTCCATCGGTTCGGCTTCGACCCGGTGGTCGAAATCTCAGCCGAGCACGGAACCGGTGTTGCCGATCTGCTGGACGAGATCGTGGGTCGGCTCCCGGCCACGAGCCGCCCGGTGCAGGAAGCGCCACCCGCCGAGATCGGAATCGCCATCGTCGGGCGGCCCAACGTCGGCAAATCGTCGCTGGTCAATCGCCTTTTGCGCGAGGAGCGCGTGCTCGTCAGCGAAATGCCCGGCACGACGCGGGACGCCGTCGACGCGGTCCTCCGCTACCACCGCCGATTGTTCCGGATCGTGGACACCGCCGGGATCCGGCGCCCCGGCCGCGTGGCGGCGTCGGGCCCGGTCGAAGCCGCCAGCGTCCTCGTCGCGCGTCGCGCGATCGCACGCGCGGACGTCGCGGTCGTGGTCGTCGATGCGAGCGAGGGCGTCACCGATCAGGATGCCGCGATCGCCGGTGAGGTTCAGCGCGCGGGCCGCGGCATCATCCTCGCCGTCAACAAATGGGATCTGCTGAAGGGAAGGGGTCAGGATTTCGTCACCGCGTTCGATCAGGAGCTGAGGCGCCGGCTGAAGTTCCTCGACTACGCGCCGCTCGTGCATCTTTCCGCGCTGACCGGCGAGCGCGTCGGACGCTTGCTGGAGCTGGTCGACCAGATCGCGGCGGGCCGACTCAAGCGTGTGCCGACGTCGGAGCTGAATCGTTTCGTCGCGTCGGTCACTGCCGCGCATCCGCCGGCGAGTCCCGGACGCAGGGCGGTGAAGATCATGTACGCGACGCAGACGGCTGTCGCCCCGCCGACGTTCGTGTTCTTTACGAACGTGAAAACGAAATTCCACTTCTCGTACGAACGGTTTCTGGAGAATCAATTGCGGGAGTCGTTCGGGTTCGTGGGGACACCGATCAGGATTCATGTGCGGAGTACGTGAATCCTCGCGGTGAAGTCGGTTCCACAGTGTCAAGGCCCGGGTGGTGGGTCTATTTGCGGCGCGCCGCGCGAGGCCACGCCGGAAAACGCGCTGGACGGCCGCTCCCGGTCGCCTAACCGCGAGGGTCGCGCCTTCAGCGTTCGTCACGGCGAACGCCGCTCCGTGATGAGCGCAGAACCGGCTGATTCGGCGGGCGCTCAGCCTCGCGGATTCCCTCAGCCGCCAGCGCGTTTTCAGATCGTGGTTGGTGAGTCGGCGTGGCTCGAGCGTCGCAGCCGCAAACAGACCCACCACCCGGCGCCCGACTCCGGCCAAACTGTTATAATTCGACTTCATCCGTGCCGCTGCCGGCTGAGATCCCGAATCGCCCGCTGTTCAAGGCCTCGGAAGTGTGTGAGGTCGCGAAGGTGCAGCTCTACGTCCTGCGATCGTGGGAGCAGGAGTTTCCGGATCTCGGGCACGTCCGGCCGGGGGCCGTGTCGCGTATCTATCGGCGCAGCGATCTGCTTCGGGTGCTCAGGATTCGTCAGCTCGTGTTCGAGGAGGGGTTGACGCTCTCGGGCGCACGCCGGAAGATGCTCGAGGAAGCCGGGGAGCTCGACGGCGACGGCGATCTTCCGCTTCCGGAGCTGCCCGTCGCTGCGGAAATGCCACGGAAGACCCGCGAGCTTCGGGCGCGCCTCGCGCAACTGCGCACGGGCCTCCGCTCCGTGCTGGAGCTTCTCGATCGCACCACGCCAGTGGCGGCAGCGCAGGCGCCCGTCGATCCAGCCCCGGGCGCCCGCTCGTTCCGATTCGCCCACGGGCGATCCCCCAACGGGCGACACATCCGACGTAAGATGGGAAGTGTGGCCCGGAAGAAGGCCGCGAAGTGGCGCACCGGTCGAAAGCGTCGCCGCTAGCACGGCTAGCCGCCGCGTAGCGGGGTTATTGAATAAAGCCTCGCGATCTCTAGCGAAGCGGCGCTGGTCGGTTTGAGGCGGCGCTTCGCTAGTTCACCGACTCGGGATGTAGCGCAGTCTGGTTAGCGCACCTGACTGGGGGTCAGGGGGTCGCCGGTTCGAATCCGGCCATCCCGACCAATTTCGCGCCCCGTTTGCAACGGATTTGCAACCAGTGGGAAAAAGGGTGTCCTTTTGAATGGGGCGCCCTATGCGCCAGACCGCTTTTGCACATGCGAGGTCGCGTTTGGGCGGAGGTCGACTACCGGCGTTCGAGCGGCAACGTCAGCCTGGTCCCAGGCCAAGGCCCGGTGCCAGCGCACCA
>JACQTH010000414.1 GCA_016210935.1 Acidobacteriota bacterium
CGAGCGCGCGGCTTGACGGGGTGCAGGGCGTAGCGCCCACGAAACAAGGAGGCGCATGAGGGCGGTCCCCGTCGCTCCTCGCGGCCGACTGATCGCCGTCGAAGGCGCCGTCGGGCCGGATCTTGCCGTGGCGGCGAAACGCCTGGCGCGCGCGCAGCGCGACGCCGACAGCGGCGTCAGCGCGTGGGACGCGTCCGGAATTTTCACCGAGCTCGCTGCCACGGACCCGGAGATCCGCGCGCCCTGCGCGCGCACCCTTACGCTGCTCTACGCGGCTGATCTCGCCTTCCGGCTGCGGTGGCAGATTCGGCCGGCCCTGGCAGGCGGTCACTCAGTAGTCGCTGCCCCGTATGTGGAGAGCGCGCTGGCGGTAGGTCTGGCAGCAGGCCTGCCGAAGCGATGGCTTGCCGACTTGTTTCGCTTCGCGCCCACGCCTCACATCTGCTATCACCTCCGCCACAGCGGAGGTCACGGCAGGGTCACAGCGGGCCGCGGGTATGTGACGTTCGCCTGCACGGCCATTGCGGCGAACGGCGGGCCGATCAATCCCGCGCGGCTCCACAAGTTGACGACGGAACACCTCGCGCGGCTGGAACGGATCGGGCGCTGCCGGCGGCTGGCGCGCGCGGGGGCCGTTGCGCGCGCCCCCTCGTCGCCGTCAGGAGCGCGCACGCGCGCGCGCAGGCGGCGGCTTCGGTAAGGCGGGCGCGATTCGACCGCCGGCAGACGGGGGCAGCGAAAGCCAGAAGTCGCGGAGCGCCCGCAGGCCTTGCGCATCGCGCACGACGACGGCCAGCTCACGCCGAAACTCGAGCGCCAGGGTCGCCAGCGAGATGCTGCCGATGACGGCCGTCGTATCGTCTACCATCAGCAGCTTGCCATGCGGAACGAGCGGGCCCAGCATATCCGCGCCTCGCACCTCCACTGCCACGCCCTCGGCCGCCTTCGCTTTCAGCAGCGCGAGCATCGCTGAATCATTGAGCTTCGCATCGATGACGCGAATGCTGGCGCGGGCCTCCTGCAGCAGCGCCGCGAATCGGGCGCGCGCCTGCTCGGGTCCGACGATGAGCCGGTCGCCCGGCAGCTCCGGGAGCCTCGAAGGCGGCGTCGTCCAGTCGGCGGCGAACAGCCGCGTGAGGCCTGTGACGATCTCGCGTGACCTGGTAACCAGCAGGAAGTCGCACGTCGACTGGAAACACTTGCGCGTGAAGTTCAGCGACGCGACAACCGCGAGCCCGTCGTCGGCGATGATGTACTTCGCGTGATATTTGACGACGGGATCGGCGTAGCGCCGGACTTCGGCGCCTTTCTGGCGGAGGAATGCGTGGAGCCGCTTGAGATGTTTCTTCGACCCCTTCGCCCGTTGACTGAGCAGTACGCGCACCCGGACGCCTCGCTGGACGGCCGCCGTCAACGCGTCGAGGATCCGGCGATCGGTGCACCGAAAGAGCGACAGCAGGAGCCGTTCGCGCGCCGACCCGATCGCGTCCAGAATGACGTCGCGCCGCTCGGCCGGGGCCAGGATCAGGCGTTCATCGGCGGCGCTGCTCATTGGGCGATCTTTTTCGCCGGTTCCCACGCAACGGACTTGAGGCCGGACGTTCCGCCGGCCATCAGATCGGCGCTCAAATCCTCCAACGAAATCTCGGCCGGCACGGTCGCGTGATACGTGACTTTGACTTTCTCGCCCTGCGACAGCTCGCGCGGCTCGAACACCACACCGTGTCTGGCAAACACGCTCTGGACATGCGCGAGCGGGAATTCGCGGGTGGTGGCCACCATGTCCACCGTCATCGGCCGCGCGGCCCGGTAGGGGAGGCGATCGAGCACGAGCAGGAAGAGGCACAGAAATGCCGCGCCGACGCCGGCGACGGCGAAGGCACCCAGACCGCTCGCCATGCCGAGCGCCATCAGGAGGAACAGAATCGTGACGTCTTTCGGGTCATCGACGGGCGTGCGGAAACGGATGATGCTGGCGGCGCCCGCGATGCCGAACGCGCGGGCGAGCGAGCCCTCGATGATGATCATCATCATCGCCCCCGACACGCACAGCAGGATCTGGGCCTGCTCCATCGACCGGCTGAACGGCTTGTCGGGCACCGTGGGACGGTGCATGGCGGTCACCAGCACCCCGATGAGCGCGGCCACGACCAGCTTCAGCAGGCCGAGAAAGGGGTACGGAAGCTGGCTCGTGCCCGTTTCCTGCGCGGCAATGTTCTCGCTGCTCGCCGGCAAGGGGACCGGCCACGTCAGGCCACCCCATACGAGCGCGAGACAGAGCGCCGCGCCGCCGCCGATCAGGGCCAGCGTTCGCCACGGCCACGCTTGTGCTTCCGCGGCGTCGACCGACTCGTAGATGTTGAAGACCGTGTCGAGATGGGCCACGGTCAAGAGCGTCCGAATGTGCGGATTGGGTCCGACCAGCTTGAAGCTGCCTCCCTGCCGCTGCGCCGTGACGTAGCCGCGCACCAGCGCTCTGATCCCGGAGCTGTCGAGCTCCTCGACACCGCGGAGATCGGCCATGACGTGACGATATCCCTCCCGGAAAAGAGCCTGGACGCGCTGTTCGAACTCTTCCGCGGCTCCGCCCGCGACGAGCGGCTCCTGCGGCGACACGACGATGGGATGTCGGAGTCTCTTCATGGAATCGCCAGCTGCACGCCCGTGCGGGCGGCGCGCGGAAGTCCGACCATTCGGGTGGGTGTGCGTGCGACATCGTAGTCGGTATCGAACAGGTTCTCGATCGCCCCAAACACGGTCACTCGCCGGGCAATCGTTCGGCCGCCGAACACGTCGGCGACCGTAGCGCGTCTCAGCCGGAGAGTGTTCACATCATCTTCGAATTGACTCCCGGTCAGGCGAAGCTGGCCCGACAAGGTCCAACCCCGCTCGGCATAGCGCAGGTTGAGGCCGAGGGTGTAGGCGGGGATCTGGGGCACGCGGAAATCCCGCAGCCGCGTCCGGCCTTTGAATCGCGCGTCGATCACGGCGCTCGTCACGGCCAGCGTCACTGACGGCGCCATCCGCAAGTCACCTTCGAGCTCGAGACCAATGGAGCGCACCGTATCGGCGTTCTGCCGCTCGTGAAGGTTGATCGTTGGCGACGTCGAGATCGTGACGTTGGTGATCGTTTCGTCAAGCAGGTTCCAGAACCCCGTCGCCCGAACCGCGGCGCGCCCGCGGCTGAAGGCGAGCCCGACTTCGCCGGCCGTCAGCCGTTCCGGCTCGAGGGCCTCGTTCGGGATGACGACGTTGTTACCCGCGCGGAATCCGCGATACAGCTCGTTCAGCGTCGGAGCCCGGAAGCTGCGATAGACCGAGCCACGCAGGGTGAGGCCTGTCTCGCCGAACCGGTACGCTACTGAGGCGCGCGGGTTGAACGCACCGAGCGTCTGCCCGAACGACGTGCTCTGCGACGCCGAATGCCAGGCGTCGGCATGGGCCGCCGCCACTACCGTCACACGATCGCCGCCCACGAAGGCCGCCCGGGCGAACACCGACCCGACTTGCTGGCGGCCACCCTCGTCCGTTGTTGCGACCGGGAGGCCGCCGCTGAACCGCGTCTCCACGGTGTGGCCTGAAATGAAACGGGCGTCGCCGCCGACGAGCAGACTGTGACGCCCCCAGGGCCGCTCCCACTGTATCGTCGCACCCGCAACCGTGGTTGGCACCCGTTGCATTCGATCGAGGGTTTCGCTTTCGCGAGCCGGCTCCGTCGAGAGGATCGAGAACGCCTGGTCGAATCCCTGCGTCTCGCCGAACGCTCGCGCCAGGAGCAGCCCCCTGCCCGCGGCGCCCGACACTTCCACGGATCCCTGGCGTGCGTCGGTGTCGTTGACCTGGAGGGGCGTACCGTTCGTTCGATCCTCGGAGAACAGGCCGCCGCGGGCCTCGAACTTCCAGCCGTTGCCGGCCTGATAGCTCACCGCTGCGATCGCCGACTGGTGATCCGATCCTGCGCGTGTGTCCACAACCCCGCGTTGGTCTTCCGCGGCCGGAATGTAGCCGCGGGTCCTGAACCACTCGCCCGCGCCGGACACGAACCAGCCTCGAGTCCGGCCGCCCCCGAAGACAGAGACACGGCCGGTGTGAAGATTCCCGCCCTCGACGAGCGCTCGCGCGGACACCCGGCCGGGCCGAAACGTCACGATCTGCACGACGCCGCTGGCCGCGTCGGCGCCGTACAGATCGCTCCCGCCGCCGCGAAGCACCTCGACACGGTCGATCGCGATGTGCGGGACCTTGTTCCAGTAGATCCATCCGCCGAACGCGTCGTTGAGCGGCACGCCGTCAACGAGCACCAGCGATCGGCTCGCAGCCGTTCCGCCCAGGCCGCGAAGGGAGATGCCCTGCGTGGTGGGGTGCGATACGCGCGACGAGGTGCGGTGGAGCAGCGTGAATCCGGGCACGATCTTCAGGGCATCATCGACCGCAAGGGGCGCGTTGGTGAGAAGATCCGGCGACGAAAACACCGTCATCGTGACCAGGGCGCCCAGGTCGATCACGTGGCTGCGGGATGACGTGATGTTCAGCGTTTCGAAAAAGGGAGCCGGCTGCAGCTCGATCCTGACGGGGCTGGCGAGGTCGGCCGGCAGCGTCACGGTGGCGTCCGCGAAACCCGGCGCCGAGACAACGAGACGAATGGCCTCTGCCGCCGTCAGCCTGAACGCGAACCCGCCGTCCGTCGTCGTGCGGATCTCGTCGAGGCGCACGCCATTGAGCTCGAGGCGGACGTTCGCGTTGGCCACCGCCGCGCCCTGAGAATCGACGACCGTGCCCGTAATCTGGGCGGCCGGCTGGCCCAGGAGCGCCACGTTGAGCAGCAGGGCGAGTGTCGACAGATCCATGGTGAGCGGTGGCGGGACGGCAGTGTAGCACGCACCCCGGTCTAACGCGCGTGGAGCGCAGGAGGTCGCGGCGTACTTTTCGTACAGACCGTAGGGGCGGTGCGCGCACCGCCCCTACTTGACCTTCCCGTCCAGCAGTTCGTAGATACGCCACACGCCGTGCGGCGGCGTCAGGCCCACCGTACGGATCGACGGGTAGTTCGTGGCCTGTGATCGCAGGTCGATCTGTTTGGCGGCGTCCTCCATCGGCACACCCGCGTCGTGGAGCTTCTTGCCTTCCGTCCAGAGCGTCCGCAGGTACGCCTGGAAGTGATCGACCTTCGCTTTGCCCTTGAACGCGTTCCCGTGGCCGGGCAACACCGTCTCGAAGTCGAGCGCCTTCAGTCGCTCCAACGTGTCGATCCACTCCGGCACATAGGCCTCGCCGGAGTAGGAGATGTTCTCGACCAGCAGGTCTCCGGTGGCGACGATGCGTTCCTTCGGCAGGTAGACGATGACGTCGCCGCCGGTGTGGCCGCGTCCGAGGAACAGAATCCGAATCTCGCGTCCGCCGTGATGGAGCGTGAGGCGGTTGCCGAGCGTCACGGTCGGCGGCGTGGGTTTCACCGCCTTCGTGCCTTCGAGGTGATTGCGCTGCACCGCGAGCTGATTCTGCAAGCGGTCGCGTTCCGCGGGATCGGTCGCCTCCGCCACGCGCTTCTCGAGTTGCGCGATCTGACCTGGCACCCCCCCGACGAACCATTCGTACGGACGCGCGTCGACGGACTTTCCCGCCACGATCATCTCGCGCGCGAACTCGCTGCCGATGATCTCGACGTCGGGTCCGTAGATCTGATTGCCGTGTGAGTGATCGAAGTGATGATGCGAGTTGACGACGTAGCGAAGGGGCCTCGGCGTCACGGCTTTCAGCTCTTCGCGCAGCGCCCAGGCCCCACCGGGCGTGACGTGTGAATCGACGACCAGCACGCCGCGATCGGTCTCGATGACCGCTGCATTCGACATCACGACGAGACTGCCCGTCCCGACCGCGTGATAGATGCCGTCCTGAATCTTGTTGAACGTGAACGCCGGGCTCTTGTACGTCGTCCCGGGCGGACGTCCGGCGGGTGCCTGCCGGGTGCCCGCGATCAGGGAACCGAATGTTGCGGCGAGGAAGATGCCGAAAAGGGCCCAGCGCGCGCGAGTCATCGTCAAGCCTCCGGGTATGTCGCGAGATTGTACGGCAGTCAGGAGTCGAAAGTCTGAAGTTATAAGCCCAGTCTGCCGACCGGACTTCAGGCCTGCGACTTCAGACTTCTGGCTACCGTTGTGAAACCGGTTCCAGGCTACCGCTTACAACGCCCGAAGCGTCTCCGCCACGCTCGCACGCGTGGCCTGCCGGGCCGGAATCCACGACGCGAGGATCACGATCGCGACGAGTGCGATCGCCGCCTGACTCCAGATGACCGGATCGAATGGCTGCACGCCGACAAGTCGAGCTCTGAGCAGGTGCGCCACAGCGACCGCCCCGCCGAAGCCGATGAAGAGACCGCCGGCCGCGAGGCGGAACGCGCGGTCCAAGACGAGCCGCCGCACGGCGCCGGGCGTGGCGCCGAGCGCCATCCGGATCCCGAACTCGCCGCGTCGAGCCGCCACCGCAAAAGCGACGATCCCGTACACGCCGACGGCGGCGAGCACGCTTGCGACTCCTGCCAGCAGGGTCAAGAGCGACGCCAGCAGATCCCACTCGAATCGGGCACGCTCGATCATCTGCGTCATCGGGAAGACCTCAACCGGGATTCTGCGGTCGAGCGATGTCGCAATCGCCTGAAGCTCCGCCATTGGGTCGAACGGCGGGACCGTCCGGACCACAATCAGCGCGCTGGATGGGAGGGAGATGCCGGCCGGGTCGTACAGCATCGGCGCGTATTCATCAGAGAGGCCGTAGAACCGCACGTCCGCCGCCACGCCTACGACGTCATAGCGGCGCCGCTCGCGCCCCCTCAGGGGGATCTCAACCGCCTGGCCGATCGCGTCTGTGGAACCAAAGAGCTGCCGCGCGAGCGACTCGCTCAGTATGACGGCCGGCAGCGCTTCGCGCCCCGGGATCGGGATTTCCGCGTCGGTGAAAGGACGCCCGCGGATCACCCGAATGCCCAGAGTGCGGAAGTAGGACGCCGAGAGCACCTGGTTCACCGGTACCTCGTCCAGTGTTTCCTCATCGGGTCTCCCGGCTTTTCGGATCCGCGTGTTGGATCGCGATCCGTAGAACGGGACCTCCTTGGCAATCGAGACCGACTCGATTCCCGCTCGCGACGCGAGGCGCTCGACGAAGTCGCGGTAATACGCGAACGCCGCGGTCGCGTTGTAGCCGATGGATGCTGGTCGTGCCTGGACGAGAGTCACCTCGTCGGGCTGGAATCCAAGATCGATGCGGATCAGATGTCGGAGCGTTGCCGTAAGCAGCAGCGCGCCGACCAGCAGCGTCAGCGACGCTGCGAGCTGGAACACCGTCAGGATCGATCCCAACGCAAAGCCGGAGCGGGTCGGGAGCCTGCCGCCGGTTTTCAGGACGTCCGTCACCTCTACGCGCATCGCGCGCACCGCGGGCAGGATCGAGAAGAGCAGCCCGATCCCGAGTGACAGCGCCGCTGCAAACGTCGCAACTCGCCAGTCGATTGGGATCTGGACGTCACGAACGCCGAGCGCTGCCAGGCTCGAGCCCGCAGCCATCCTTGTCAGAAGCCAGACGAGAAGGAGTCCCGACGCGCCGCCGATCAGCCACAGCATCACGCTTTCGGTGGTCTGCTGGCGGACCAGCCGGCTGCGGCTCGCGCCAAGCGCTCGCCGAACCGCGACTTCATCGTGCCGGCCGACGCCCCTGATCAGCAGCAGGCCCGCCACGTTGGAGCACGTGATCAACAGGACCAGCGTGGTGGCGCCCATCATCAGCGCGAACAACAGCAGCAACTGGCGCTTGCCGTACGAGTTGATTGACCCGAGATTCTGAAACGAAGCAGTCTTGAATCTCACGTTCTCGGCCGGATGCTGCTCGGTGAGCCATCGGGTCAGCGATTGTAGTTCCGCTTCGGCCTGGGGCCACGTCGAGCCGGGTGTCAGGCGCGCCACGAACTCGTAGTAGCCCCCTCTGGCGCGATCGTCATACGTCGTGCCTGCGTGCGTCAGAACCGGATAGCTCGCGCCGGGCAGCCAGAGATCGACCTGCGACATGCGCCGCGCGCCCTCGAACCCGCGAGCCGCGACGCCGACAACGGATACCGAATGGCCATTGACTGTGAGCGTCCGATGAATGATCGCCGGATTGCGATTGAAGACAGACGCCCACAGACGGTCGCTCAGGACCGCCACCAGCACCGGATTCCCCGGATCGTCATCCGTCGCGGTGAAGCCGCGGCCGGCCTGCATCGTCACGCCGAGCACGCTGAAGTAGGACGCGGTCACGAACTCCGCCGGCACCACGCGCGGCGGCTGTTGCTGCGCCGCCACGTTGACTGAAAGCCCCTGAATGCCGGCCAGACGTATCGTCTTCAGCCGATCGGCGAGGTCGATGTAGTTCGGATAAGACACGCGGCTGATGCTCAGGCTGCCGCGCTGGTTCGGGGAACCGGCCCTGAGCAACGAAACAGGTCCCGGATCGCGAATCCCCGGCACCGGACGCAGAACCATCCAGTTCCCGACGGTGAAGACTGCGGTCGTCGAGCCCAGGCCCACTGCAAGCGTCACAACCGCGACCATCGTGAACGTGGGGTGCTTCCTCAGCATCCGGATGCCGAATTGCACGTCCCGCCACACGCTCTCAATGGCCAACAGCGTGCGTGCCCTTGGAATTGGAGACATATCCAGGCCTCCGATACAGGTGAGCGAAGCTTCAGCTTCGTTGCGGACCCGTCATGCGGTGGCCGTCACGGCATCGAACATCAGCCGCACCCGGAACTCCCGTCTCAAGAACAACAGGCTCGCCGCGAATTGCACGATCATCGCCAGCACCGCGAGGTACCAAATCCACCGCAGCTCGAATCCGGTCATGCCCGACAGCA
>JACQTH010000415.1 GCA_016210935.1 Acidobacteriota bacterium
CAGCCCGATCTGCTCAAGACTCATCCCGCCCGCCGCAAAGAAGAGTGGAAACAGCCCCCACGCCATCCCGTCGTTCAGGTTGTTGACCAGGCCCGCCTGGCTGGCACTCGAGAGATTGCGATCGACAAGGGTGGTCCGCCAGAACACCTCATGTGGCGTCGGCATGCTCTCTCGGGTCGATTCGCCCTGGAGCGTCGATTCGTGCGACACGTGGTGCTTGGTCTCGCGGACGACGATTGCTGACAGCCCCAGACCGACCGCCACAAAGAGGACGCCGAGATAGAAGGGTTCTGGGCGCAGCCCGTAGTGCGCCGCGATCCAGCCTGTCGCGAGTGCGCTCCCAGCGACCGCGATGTACCCAGAGAATTCGTTGAGCCCCATCGCCA
This sequence comes from Acidobacteriota bacterium, assembly GCA_016210935.1. GTDB lineage: Bacteria > Acidobacteriota > Vicinamibacteria > Vicinamibacterales > JACQTH01 > JACQTH01. Next base: position 387 of record JACQTH010000415.1, read on the forward strand.
GCCCGCGGCGCATCGCGCCCACGAGATCGATTTTCATGATGACGGTCGTGGACCACGTGAGCCCCTGGCTCACGCCCAGCAGCAGATTCGCGAACAGCACCCAGTTCCAGCCGGGCGCCCACATGAGGAGGAACGGCACCGGTACGGCGACGAGCCATCCGCCGACGAGCACGTGTTTGCGGCCGAATCGATCAGACAGCCGCCCGGCGAGGTAGTTGGTGAGCGCTTTCGTCACGCCGAACACGACGATGAACGAGAGCACCGCCGTGCGCGCCGCCAGCTGAAAGTCGTGTTCGGCGATGGCCGGCAGGATGCTCCGTTCCATGCCCACCATCGCCCCGACAAAGGCGTTGACGACGACCAGCAGGGAAAACTGCGCGAGGTTTTCACGCAACCCGAGCCGCACGGCGGGACCCACGGGCTGGGGGGTCGGCGGGCTCATGGCCGCGCACCGCCGTGACGGTCCTGGCCCGTGTCCACCCGCCATCCCTGCGCTCGCCATTCGGGCACGCCCAGCTCCAGGCGATGTGCGCGGAACCCTTTGCGGCGCAGGAGATCGACGGCGTCGAGCGCCATCACGCAGTACGGGCCGCGGCAATACGCCACGATGTCTCGCGCCGCAGGCAGGTCGCCCAGGTGCTTTTTCAGATCTCCCAGCGGCACCGAGATCGCACCGGGGATGTGCGCCGCCAGGTACTCCTCGCGCGGACGGACGTCGATGAGCGTGACCTCGCCCGCGCGAACGCGGCGGACCAGATCGTCAGTGCGGACAGCTTCCATGGCGCGACGCTCTTCCAGGTACTGGCGGGTGACCTGCTCGATTTCGGCCAGGCGAGACTCCGCCAAGCTCCGCAGGTGGAGAAAGAAGTCGCTTACCTGCGGGTCCGCCAAGCGGTACGTCACGTACAGGCCGGTCTTCTGCGCCTCGACGAGGCGGGCGCGGCGGAGGACCTGCAGATGGTGCGACGTCGTCGCCACGCTCTGGCCGGTCTGGCGGGCCAGCGCTTCGACGGTGCGCGCGCCTTGCGAGAGGAGGTCGAGGAGCTCGAGCCGGCTCGGGCTGGCCGCGGCCTTGCCGATGCGCGCGATGTGCTCGTAAATCACGGTCTTCAGCGGCGTAGGGCGATGCTGGTCCATGTCAAATACTCAAACGTATATTTGAATAGTGACCGATCCGAGACCGCGCGTCAAGCCGGCCCCGTCCGTCGCGTCATACGACCCGTCGCCCGAGGCCACTGGGCCCGAGGCGTACGCCCGCTGGCGCGTCACGACACTTGGCGAAGGCGGACGACCTGCCTAGCCAAACGGCGTCTTCAGAAACAGTGTCGGATCGACGACGAGGAGCGGACTGCGACTCTTGAACGCCTCGGCGTAACTCGACGCCCACGAGGCTCCCGACGTATTGATCTTCGATGATGAAGATGCACAGGGCATTGACTGAACCGAGACAGGGTGTTGAAATCTCCTGAAACCCATGTCCACGGGCGCTGTTCCCGCGTGCCTTCTCCTTATGTGCAGCGGCTGGGTCGTTGCCCACAGCGCTGTGCGGGCGGCAAGCTCGTCGCAGGAGGCGCCCCCCCGCGTCACTGACGCGCCACCGGCCGCAGCCGGAGCTGCCCTCGCGAAGTATTGCTTCGCCTGCCATAACCAGCGCCTCCGGACGGGAGGGCTCGCGCTCGACACGCTGGACGTCACGAAGCCTCACGCCAACTCGGAGCTCTGGGAGCGCGTCATCGCCAAACTTCGGGCTCGGTCGATGCCGCCGTCAAGAGCGCTGCGCCCCGACGCAGCCACCTATCAGGCCCTCATCAGCTGGCTCGAATCTGACATCGACCGATCGTGGGACGCCGCTCCGGATCCGGGACGCCCCAACGCGGTGCACCGCCTCAATC
>JACQTH010000416.1 GCA_016210935.1 Acidobacteriota bacterium
GCCGGGGATCCGTACGCGCTCGTCCCGGCGGTGACGCGCGTCATCCGCGAGATCTCCCCCGACCAGCCCGTGGAGCGCGCCGCCACGCTCGAGGACGTGCGCGCGGAGGTGCTGTCGCCCGAGCGGCTGAACGCGTTCGTGTTCTCCGGCTTTGCCGGCATCGCGCTGCTGATCGCCGTCGTGGGCGTGGCGGGCGTGCTGGCATTTTCGGTGAGCGCGCGGACGCGCGAATTCGGGGTGCGCCTCGCTGTCGGGTCCGCGCCGCGGCACCTGCTGGCCCGCGTCCTCTCGGAGGGCGTGCTGATTGCGGCAATCGGGATTGCCGCCGGCGCGGCGGGCGGCTATGCGCTGGCGCGCGTGGCAGCGAGATTTTTCGCGACCGTGCAACTGCCGGGTGTCCTGCCCGTGATGGGGGCGGCGGCCGTGCTCATCGGCGCCGCGATCGTCGCGTCGCTGATGCCGGCCGCGCGCGCGTCGCGCGTCGACGTGGTGCAGGCGCTCCGGTCGGAGTAACAACTATGAAGATAACCAAAGGCAGGTTCCCGCGGCTGAAGCGCATTGTCCTGTGGTCGGCAGCCGTCATTCCGGTCGCGTTGTTCGTGACGTTCGTCGTTGCCTATGCGAGGTCGACGAACGCGTGCGACGATCCCCCACCCCCTGCGCCGAGGAATCCCATGAAAGCCTTTGTCTATTGCGGCTATGGTTCGCCCGACGTCCTCAAAATCGAGGACATCGAAAAGCCAACGCCGGCGGACAACGAAGTCCTGGTCAAAGTACGCGCGGTGTCGGTGAACCCGTATGACTGGCATTTCATCCGAGGCACACCGTACTTCATGCGTCTGATGGCCGGGCTGCGCAAGCCCAAAGACATACGACTCGGCGTCGACTTTGCCGGGACGGTCGAAGCGGTTGGCCGCAGCGTGACGCAGTTCAAGCCGGGTGATGAGGTGTTCGGCGGCCGTGGCGGTGCCTTCGCCGAGTATCTGCGGATTCGGGCGAATGGAGGCATCGCGCGCAAGCCGCCCAACATCACGTTCGAACAGGCGGCGGGCGTCAACATCGCCGGCATGACGGCGCTGCAGTCGCTGCGCAACAAGGCACAGATTCGGCCGGGCCAGAAGATTCTGATTAACGGTGCGTCAGGCGGTGTCGGGACGTTCATGGTGCAGATCGCCAAAACACTGGGCGCCGAGGTCACCGGCGTGTGCAGTACCCGAAATGTGAATCTGGTCCGAACGCTGGGTGCGGACCATGTCGTCGATTACACCAAAGAGGATTACACCCAGACTTCAGAACGCTACGACGCCATCCTCGACAACGTGGGAAATCGTTCATTATCCGAGAATCGGCGCGTCCTGAAACCCGAGGGCAAGTACATCCTGATCGGAGGCGGAGGACCGAACGACCGGATCGCCCTGGGGCCTCTTGGCACTCTGGTCAAGGCGTTTGTGATCTCGAAGTTCGTGAGCCAGGAGATGGGTTTCTTCCTGGCACAAACGAATCAGGCGGATCTGAACACCTTGGGCGAACTGATGCAGGCTGGAAAGGTCACGCCGGTGATCGACAGGCGCTATAACAAACTCACCGAGATCCCCGACGCTGTCCGGTATCTGGAAACGGGCCGCGCCCGAGGGAAAGTGGTCATTACGATCGACGCCAGTTCGTAGACTCGATTGCGTCGACGTGATCACGTAACAATCGAGCGGACGCTGAACCGCGGGTTGCGCCAGTCGCCGATCGCGAGCACCTGCTCCAGACGCTCCACCGCGTCCCACACATCCACGAACCGGGTGTAAAGCGGCGGGAAGCCGAAGCGCAGGATGTCGGGCGCCCGGAAGTCGCCGATCACCCCCCGAGCAATGAGCGCCTGCATGATGGGATAGCCGGCCGTCGGATGCGAAAACGACACCTGGCTGCCCCGATCGCCAGCGTGACGGGGCGTGACGAGGGCAAGGCCCTGCCCGGTGCATCGCGATTCGACCAGCGCGATGAAGAGATCGGTCAGCGCGATCGACTTCTCGCGCATGGCGGCCACGCCTCCATAC
>JACQTH010000421.1 GCA_016210935.1 Acidobacteriota bacterium
GTCAACGCATCCTCAGGGTGCGCGCTCCCGCCACCGATGACGGTGTTCACCGTGACATCGAACACGGCCTGCTCGGCCAGCAGGAGCAGCTTCCGATCGAGGAGCCTGAGACTCTTTTTCGACACCTCGTCCGGCGCGACGTTGTCGATGCTGATCTGCATGGAGTCCAGGCCTGCCGCGTTGAGCCTTTGGATGAGGGCGGGCGTCAGCAGATAGCCGTTCGTGATCAGCGTCGCGATCGCGCCGCGCCGGCGGATGTGCCGGATGATCTCGTCGACATCTGGATGCAGCAGCGGTTCGCCGCCGCTCAGCGTGATGATGGTCGTGCCAAGATCGGCGAGCCTGTCTATCCGCCGCTGAAGCTCCGCCAGCGGAACCGGATCGGAGACGCGGTCGAATTCGTTGCAGTAGGCGCAGGAGAGATTGCAGCGCCGCGTCGGAATGATTTGCGCGACGATCGGGCGGTGCGGCCATTGAAACGCGCGCGCGAGCGCCCGCGCTTCGCGAAACCGCCGCTTCAACACGGCGACCCGGCGACCGAGCCCGGTGGTACGGATGAGCATGAGCGAGCGGGCCTTCGGACCCAGTGTCGCATATCCCCGGCGCGCGGGAGCGGAACGGGTGGTCAGCCGTTCCGTGTCGCTAGTTGCGACGAAACGCGCCCCGGTTGCCGAATCGGGGATTCACCACGTTATTGAACAGCGATCCGAAGCTGTACCTCAGTCCGACGGAGAAACGGAACTCGTACCCGCTGTGGAGCTCACGCAGCCGCAGGAGCACTTCCTCGGAGGTCGCGCCTCGCCGCGGCAGCGCGAGCTGATCGCGCTGGCGCGAGGCGAAGGCCTCGACGTCGATCGACAGGCCGCGGACGATCCGGAGCGAGAGCTCGCCATCGAACTCGAGCCGGTACTTGCTGGCGTCGTGGAGGTACTGCGACCACTCGATGCCGGCGTCCAGCGACCCCCACGGCTGCCGCTGATCGAGATTGGCAGACCAGGCGTGCCGGCCCAGCGTCTCCTCGATCCGCCCGAACAGCGTGATTTCCCTGTATCGCGCGCTCTCCATGCCGACCTGGTACTGGATGACGAACTGCCGCGTCGCGTACTCGCGATAGGGGAAGATGCTGAACTCGACGGCCGGGGCGGTCTGCGCGAGCAACCGCGTGTTCCCGAACGACGACGCGGCAATCCGCCCGTCGAAGCCGACCGACCAGTGTGGGCCGAGGCTGCGCGCGATGAACCATCGGGTGCTCCGCTCGGTCCGGCGCACGTGCAGCGGATCGTCTTCATCCAGATCGAACGATTCCCGCTCCTCGTCGAGGTTGAGACCGAAGCCGATCTTCCAACGATCCGTGACGCGATCCGCGGTCAGGTTCAGGTCCCACTCCACGGAGCGGTTGCTCTCTTCGGCATCGATCGAGGCGCCTGTCCCGACCGAAAAGACCCAGAGGTTCCATCGATCGCGTGTCGCAGAGACGACCCGATCCTGTCGGGATTCCGGCCGCACGTTCACCTCGAGACCCGCCGGCAGGCCGTCACGGGCCATGTAATCCAGCAGACCGATCATCGTGGTCCTCAGGACCCGCGTGCGTCGCAGGCTCTCAGGCTCGGCGGGCTCCGACACGACACGGAGCTCTCGGGTCAGGTCGGCGAACCGCCCGCGGCCGACGAACCGCAGGACGAGCTCGCGACCGCCGGCGCCTGTCGGTCGTTCGCTCGAGAGCAGGTGCACATCGGCGTCCTGCGGCTGGCGCACGAAGTCGACCCAGGAGATCTGGTCGCGAAGGTACTCCTGAAAACAGTTCCGGCAGTCGAGGAATACCCGCAGCCGCGTCGAGGCGGCCTGTGCGTCCGGGCGCGCGCCCGCCGGCGTCGGCTGGGCGCCGGCCGGCCTCTCCGCGAGAAGCGGGAGGGCAATGGCCAGGCAGATCAGACTTCGCGCCGTCATGCGCGATGTTGTAATCGAGGCCGGATGAAGGGGCGATGAAGACGCGCCCGCCGGCGCTTCATCCCGTCTTCATCGGAACCCCGGTAGAATCCGGTGGCGCCACCATGCCGCGGACTCCCGTCGCGCTCGCGCTGCTGTGCGCTGCCTCGCAGATCGCGGCAGCTCAGCCTCCGTCGATCTTCACCTTCGACGATGACCCGGCGGGCGCGGGGCCCAAGGGCTTCGAGGTTTCGGCCATGCGCCAGGACACTCCGGGCACCTGGCTCGTGCGCCGGGTTGGCGCAAACGGGGTCCTCGTCCACCAGCCGGACCCGGGAGCGGCGGGATTCGCCCTGGCGATTGCGCCGGACACGCCGCGGCGCGACGTGCGGGTCTCGGCACGCCTGCGGCTCGCAGGCGGCACGCGCGCGGGCGGCCTCGTCTGGCGTTTTGCCGACGCGGCCCATTACTATGCGGCGATCCTCGATCTCGACAAGCGGGAGCTGGTGTTGTTTCGCGTCACGGCGGGCAACCGCATCTTCCTGGAGTCGGAAGACGATCTCGAGCTCGATCCCGAGGCGTGGCACACGTTGAGAATCGTCCACGACGAGTCGCGCATCGACGTGCGGCTCGGCGGGATTCGGGTCTTTCAGGAGCGTGATCGACGCGCCGGTCCCCGGTCGGCGCCGGGGCGAAGCGGCGTCATCGCGGCGGGCGGGTCGGAAGTGTGGTTCGACGACCTGCGGATCGAGCCGGATCGCGATCGTCGCTCGGCGTCCGCATGGCCGTCGATCGGGCGGCATTGAACCAAGACGGGCTGTGGGATGAGAGTGCTGCTGGTCGAAGACGAGCCCGACCTGGCAAGTGCGATCGCGCGCGCGCTGACCGATGCGGGGTTCGCCGTCGACATCGCCGCCGATGGCGAGGAGGGCGTCTTCTACGCCACGGAAATCGACTACGACGCGGTCGTCCTCGACATTCTGCTGCCGGTGCGCGACGGCTGGGAGGTCGTGCGGACCTTGCGGGCGGCGGGCCGCATCTTGCCCGTCATCATGCTGACGGCGCGGGACGCGGTCGAAGATCGCGTCCGCGGCCTCAACCTGGGCGCAGACGATTATCTGACGAAGCCTTTCGCGATCGAAGAGCTGGTGGCCAGACTGCGCGCCCTCGGCCGCCGCGCGGCGTCGCACCCGGCGCCCGAGCTCATCGCGGGCGATGTTCGCCTCGACATGGCGATGCGCCGCGTCTATCAGGGCGGCCGTGAAGTGGAACTGACGGGTCGCGAATACAGCATCCTCGAGATTCTTGCCCGATCACGCGGCGCCATCGTCAGCCGGACCGAGATCGCCCAGCACCTCTACCCTGACGATGCCGACATTCTGTCGAACACCATCGACGTTCACGTCGCATCGCTGCGCCGGAAGCTTGGAGGCGCGCTGATCCAGACCCGCCGCGGACTGGGTTATCTCATCGAGGGGTGACGCTGACCATCATGAGTGGCTCACTACGCGGGCGCCTGTTGTTGTGGCACACCGGTATGCTCGTCGTCGTGATTGTGGTTTTCGGGTCGATGGTCTGCTATCTCGCGTGGCGGTCGAGGCTGGCGGATGTCGACGAGGTGTTGCGCACCCGCGCCGAGGCTCTCAGCCGCAGGTTGCAGCCCGTAGGGGCCGGCACGTTCGACCTGACGCTTCCGCCGGACAGCGCAGGTGAGCCCGGCGCGTCGTCGTATTACGTGCTCTGGACCAGCGCTGGAACGCTGATCGATCGCTCAGACTCTGAGATCGACGTCCCGCCTCCCCGTGGTCAAGGCGTTCACACTCGCGACCAGAGGCGCGAGCTCACCGTTCGCGCGGCATCGGGGGCCTATGTCCTCGTGGGGATGGCGCTCGACGAAGTCCGTGCCGCGATTCTGCAACTTGCCGCCATCATGGCGGCGGTCGGTCTCACCGTCATCGGGATCTCGTTTGTCAGCGGCTGGTATCTGGTCGGGCGGGCGCTCACGCCCGTGACTCGCATCAATCGGACGGCGCGCGCGATGATTGACGGCGACTTCGCGGCGCGGATTGCCATCGATCGCGTCGATACGGAACTGGGACAGCTCGCCCGCGCGCTCAACGAGGCCTTCGATCGGCTTCACGCGGCGCTGGAACGGCAACGCCGCTTTACCGCCGATGCCTCACACGAGCTCCGGACGCCGATCGCGACGATGTCAACCGAAGCCGATTGGGCTCTGTGCCGCGATCGCACGCCCGACGAGTACCGGGGATCGCTCGACGTGTGCCGGCGCGCCGCCGCGCGCATGCACAATGTCGTCGAGCGGTTGCTGGCGCTCGCTCGAGCGGAAGGGCCCGAGGAGAGCCGCGCGGTTCCCATCGAGCTCCATGCGCTCGCCGAAGACGTGGCACGCGACCTGCGACCCCTGTCAGATGCACGCCACCTCGACGTCAGCGTCAAGACGACGCCCGCCACGTGCGTCGGTGATCCCGATCGAATCCAGGATGCCGTGACCAATGTCATTGTCAACGCGATTCAGTACAACGTTCCCGGTGGACGCATTCGAATCGAAGTGCGCCAGACCGACGACCACGCGGAACTCGTCGTGGAGGACACCGGCGTCGGCATTTCGGCCGACCACCTTCCCCACGTGTTCGAACCGTTCTTCCGGGCCGACCCGGCGAGGAGCCGCGCCGTCGGCGGGGCCGGGCTGGGTCTGGCGGTCGCGCGCGCCGCGATCGGGCGGGCCGGTGGAGACGTGCTCTGCGCCAGCGAACCAGGGCGAGGGACGACGGTCACCGTCAGATTGCGTCGGAGGTCACGTGGAACGACATGCTGAAGGCCCATCAGGAGTTCACACCCCCGACGGGGGTCTTCGGTCCGCTCGAAGTGCCCGGCGTCGCGATACCGGGAGGACGAAGCTGAACCGGAAATGGAGCGAGGGGTGGATCCGACTCATTCTGCCCATCGGCATCGCGGCGGTCTTCTTCTTCTCAGTACGCGCTCGCAGTCAGCCCGCCGCTCTGCGAGCTGTCAGCGTCCAGATGCACGTGCACGCCTCCATGAGCGAAGGCGTCGGGAGCTGGCGTGCGGCGAACGTGCACGCGAAGCAGATCGGCCTCGACGTGCTGTGGTGGAGCGACCACGACTGGCGGATGGCCTACCACACGTACAACCGCGCGTTTGGCTTCGAAGGGCCGGATCTCACGACCGCCGTTCCGACTTACTACGAGCCGGGCACCGATTTGCGTGCCGCCGCCGGGAACGAGCCGGTGACGATCACCCTGGCGCCGCACAAGTTCAACGGCCACGTCAAGGATGCGATCGCCCGCACCACCACCCAGCGCGCGACGGAAGGGACGCGATCGCTCGAAGTGGTCGCGGCCGCGGCCGGCCCCGGGTGGCAGCCTTACCTTTACGAAATCGACAGCACGCGCCGCAGGATGAAGCGCTCGCTCGCGTCGAAGGTGACGCTGTCGTTCGCCGCCTTTACGGACGCCGGGGATGAGGTAATGGCAGCAGTGCGTGTCGATCTGTCTCAGCAGCCGCCCGATATGAAAGCGGGCGCACTCTACTACGTTCTGACCCAGGTTGCGGATGCGGATCTGAAGACGCTCGAAGACGCGCACACGAAGGTCATCCGTCTTCCCTTCGAGCCGGGCTCCTGGAACCGCGTCAACGTGGACGTGACCCGCGATGCGGAGCGCCTGCAGCTCGGCGGTATAGACAACGCGATCGTCGCGGTCTCCTTTGGCGTCGTCACCAGAGGGCCGCTGGCCCGGGCGTTCTTCGACGACTACAGGATTCACCACGAGCTGCAGGGCGAGAGGCTGCGCGAGGAAGCGCGCGCGATGGCCGCTCGCTACCAGAAGGAGTACGGCGTCATCAACTACGTTGGGCAGGAGCTGTCGTTCCAGGCGCACATGAATCCGATCGGGGAGCGGGTGCCGATGATCGACTACATCAAGCATCCGGCAGGCCTGACCGCGCGCGAGACGAGCGATTTCGTGCACGCGAACGGAGGCATCCTCTCGCTGAACCATATCTTCGGAACCAATCGCCCGGCGCCGGAGCTCAACCCGAAAGATCCTGATTCGGTTCGCAGATTCGAGGACGCGCGCATCCGCGAGCTCACGGAAAACCGCGTGTACGGCGCCGACATCCTGGAGGTCGGCTATCCGACGCGGGTGCTGCCGATGACGAGCTTTCTGCGGGTGTGGGACGCGTTGTCCGCCGCCGGCATCGATGTCGTAGGCAACGGCACCAGCGACACTCATGGGAGCATCATCGGCTGGTACGACGGGAACAATTTCGTCTCGTGGGTGTGGACCCGCTCCGCCTCGATGGCCGACATCGTCGACGGCTTTCGCCGCGGCGACGTGTACTTCGGCGACCCGGTGCAATTCAAAGGCACGCTCACGCTGACCACGGACGATGGGCACCGGATGGGTTCGGTGGTGCTCACAAGGAAGCCGGAGCACCGCGTGAACGTGGGAATCGAGGGACTGCCTGCTGGGGCACGCGTTCGGATGGTGACGAATGGGCAGGCTGGCGCGGAGGACACTCCAGGCCGACCGGTGTTCGAGAAACAGCTACGAGTGGACACGTCGACTCCGGCGTTCGTGCGAGTCGAGGCGTACACGGCGGAAGGGCGGCCGCTCGTCTTCAGCAATCCGATCTATTTCCGCCCCGAACCCAGCGGGACCGTCAGCGCGTACAAACGCGTGCTTTGCCCGTGAACCCCACGCAGGTCACGAACCGCTTGAAGGCTTCCCGTAATAGAGTGCGCGCTTGGCCTTCAGGAATTCCACAGACCGGCGGAGCTCGTCGAGTCCGTTCATGCCGGCGACGCGGTCGGCGCGGAAGATGTAGCGGGTGTCGATGAGTTCGACCTGCCCGCCGTAGTTGGCAACTGTGGAGATCTGGCGGGACCGCTGACAGGGTATCGGGCCTTCAACCGAGCCCCATCGTCCTGAGGCACCCGGGAAAGCCGCAGGCGCGCGCGAGCCTGCTGCAGGCTTTCAGTGATCAGCGGACGATGAGGCAGCGCCCGCGCCGCTTGCTCCAGGTAGCGCGCCGCCTGCGCGTAGTCGCCTTTCTTGAGA
>JACQTH010000440.1 GCA_016210935.1 Acidobacteriota bacterium
GGCGTGAACTCGACGCGCCCGCGATAGCTGGCCTGGGTTCGGCGCCCGTCGTAAAGGCCTCCCCGTCCGAGCGTCACCCATCCCGACAAGGGCCGTTGCGGCCCCAATTGGTACGTCGTCCTGACCTCCTGATATCGGTAGACCCCGACCGGGAGGGTCACGCCCTCGGCGATGTCGAACGGTTCGGGCAGGTACTCGAAAGTCCGCGTGTACTCGGTGTTCCAACTGTCGCCGTTCTGGAACTCGAAGCGGTTCTGGAACTGCGCTTCCCTCGTCTCGAGACGGTTCCGTGTGTTCGTCACATAGTCGAGCGAGGCGTCGAAGGACACTTTCCTGATCAGTTTCTGCAGGGGGCTCGACTTCGGCCGCGGACTGAAACGGGCCTGCGCGAAGGTCCGGCGCAGATCCGTTCGCCGCAGGAACCCCACTTCGGGTTTGAAGTTCGGTTCGACGACGAGGTGCTCGAGATCGAGACCGTATCGATCGGCGTTGTATTCGAACCGGCCGCGGTAGCTTCTATCGCGCCCGGCGAGACCCGGCGTATGGCTGCGCGCGTAGTAACTCGAAAAGCTGACGCTCTCGTAGAAGGCAAAGGTCGCGTCAAGGCCAGCCACCTGATTGACACCCTCGGGCCCACCGGGCGCACGGCGTGTGTACATCAAACCGACGTTGCTGCGACGCAGGATGTCGCGCTTGACGCGCACGACCGAGAAATTCGTCGCGTTGACGCCAAGCCCCGGAGCTTCCCCGGCTTGAATGTTCAGAAGTCCGACGCTGTATTTCCCGGCCTTGCCCGTCAGGCGCCCGCCGAGGTCGATCGGGACCTCATGACCGTCGCTGAGGCCGATGCGCCGGCTGAAGAACACGATCGGGGCGTAGTTCTGGCCGCCGCCGAAAAAACCGCCCCCGCCGCCACCACCGCCGCCGCCGCCCCCGCCACCGCGCGGACCCTGCACGCCTCCGAAGGCGAAGATGCCCTGACCCTCCAGAAAGAATTCGCGCTTCTCCGGAAACAGCAGGCTGAACCGTGTCAGGTTGACCTGCTGCTCGTCCTCTTCGATCTGGGCGAAGTCGGTGTTGTACGTGAAGTCGAACGTCAGGCCGCGCGTGACGCCGTATTTGACGTCGAAGCCGAGATCGGCGCTCAGGTCGTTCTGATAGGGCACGTCCGCCGCGCGGTCGGTGGTCACGTCCGACATCGCGTACGGCTTGATCTCGAGGTTCAGCGTGCTGGGCGGCGGCTCGAGCCCGACGAGCGTCGCCGCCGACGACACCTTCATCATGCCGCGCATGCCGAACGAGGCCGGAATCCGCGTCAGGTACGACATCTCGTTCTTCCACCGGACGATGCGGCGGAAATTGACGCCCCAAATCTGGTTGGGCGACGATCGATAGCGCAGCGACTTGAACGGGATCGCCATCTCCACCGTCCACCCCTGGTCGAATCGCCGCGTCTTCACGGACCAGACCGCGTTCCAGTCGCGGTTCGGGTTGCTCTCGTCGGTGACGTAGTTGTCAGCCAGGCCGCCCACCGGGTTCGTGTAGAAGTGAAAGCCGTTTCGCAGGTCGTGAAACGTGTCGAAGATGACGCCGAAACTGTCGTTCTGAAAGATGTTGTTGCCGTCGCGGCGCATGTCGTTGGCGATGATGCGCTCGGGCTGGCTGTCCCAGCAGCGCGCCGCGACAAAGATGGTCCGCTCGTCGAACAACAGCCAGACGTCGGTCTGCTCGGTAGCCGGTTCGCCTTCGTGCGGCTCCTGCTGGATGAAGCCGCCGAAGGACGAAACGCGGCTATAGATGGCGTCGTCGAGCGCCCCGTCGAGGACCGGGGGTTCAGGCACCCGAACGGCGCGGATCGTGACACGCCCTTCGGCGTCACGCGCGATGACCTCCGGCGCCAGCGGCGGCGGCGGGCCGACGTAGCCGATCTCGTCCTGCTGGCCCGCGGCCGCGCGCGGCCAGAAGGCCGCCGCCAGGACCACGGCGCCGAGAACTACTCGACAGGGGCAGGAACTCACTCGGGAAACTATACCGTCAGATGAGGGGTTGTGGAGCGACGAGTTACGCGTCCGGTGTAGCGCTCGCTGCCGCGAAGGCGTACTCGGGCGGTGTACTCGTGGCTTCCGCCTTTAGGCGGAAGGGCCCGCGGCGGGCTATCAGCCGCTCGCGATGGGGAGATCGAACGAGAACGTGGATCCGCGGCCCGGCTCGCTTTCCACCGACACGTTCGACTGGTGGGCCTCGACGATGCGTTTGACGAGCGCCAGCCCGAGCCCGGTCCCGCCTCGCCGGCGGGTCGTCGATCCATCGAGCTGGTGGAACGGTTTGAAGAGCTCGTGCAGCCGATCGCCGGGAATCCCGGCGCCATTGTCCCGGACCAGCACGCGCACCCGCGGCCCGTGCTGTTCGGTCTGCAGCGTGACGCGCCCGCCGGCCTGCGTGAACTTGACGGCGTTGTCGACCAGCTGCGTCATCACCCACTTGATCTTTTCCACATCGGCCAGCGTCTGCGGCACCGACTCGGGAATCTCCGATTGGATCTCGACCTCTCTCATCCCGTTTCGCGAGCGCGTCGATCGCACGACGGTGTCGGCCATCTCGTGAAGAGAAAACGCGGTGGGATGCAGGGTCATCTCCCCGCGCGCGCTGGCGCTGAACCGCGTCAGATCGTTGATCAACCGTTCCAGCTCGGAAACGGCCGAGGCGGTCACCTCGAGGGCATTCTTCTGATCCGCGGTGAGGGGCCCCAGGGCGCTGTCCGTCAGCAGCGCGTTGAAGCCCTTGATCTTCGTCAGCGGCGTCCGGAGCTCGTGGGAGACGTTCGAGACAAAGTTGGCTTTCAGCTGATCCAGCTCGGCCAGCTTCTCGGTGGCGCGCTGCAGCTCGCGCGTGCGCTGCGCCACCCGCTGCTCGAGTCGCTGGTTCATCTGCTTGAGCGTGGTCTGCAGCTCCTGCACCTGCTGCATGCTCGCAAGGTCGAGCTGTTCGCGGGTGACCACGCCCATCTCGAGCAACACCTGACCCAGCGTGGAGCGCTTCCCGTCGGCTTCGAGCCGCATCTGCTTTTCGAGCGCGACCTCGAGCTGGCGCGCATCGATATAACCGGTCCGCAACAGGTATTCGCCGAACCGCGGCAGGATGACGTCCGCGAAATACGGGCTGTCCTTCCGGGCGGGAATGGAGGCCAGCGCCTGGCGTTCCGCCAGCGCGGCCGCCAGCGCGAGATCGACGCCGCAGGTCGGACAATCCGTGTCGCGGGGCCCGACCTTGGCGCGGCAATTAGGGCAGATCATGGCAGAGGATGTTGCAGGGCGATTCCCAAACCGCCCCTACACGTATCGGCGCGAGGCCCGAGGGTCCGCACCGTGCAATCGTGCGCAATCTCGTAAAGCGCCCGGGTGCCCGAAGTGCCTAGAGTGCCCAGGGTGCCTGGAGTGCCGAGAACGCTCGAGAGTCTTTCGCACTTTAGGCACTCTGGGCACGCCAGGCACTCCGGCACCCTAGAAGCCCGCATGCTAATATCCGGGCATGCTGACCGCCAAGACAGCGCTCTGGGTCCTGCTGTGGGTGTTTTTCATCCCGTATCTCGCCATCTGGATCCGTGACGCCGGAGCGAAGCGCCGGAAACTGGCTGAGCAGGGCGAGCCGATCGCGCCGGGCCTCATCCATTACGCCATCGCATTCGTCGCGAATTTCTTCGACACCCTCGGCATCGGTTCGTTTGCCACGACGACGGCGGCTGTCCGGTGGTGGCGCCTCGTCCCCGACCGAATCATCCCCGGCACCCTCAACGTCGGCTATACAGCTCCCACCCTGGCACAGGCCCTCATCTTCATCGCGATCATCGAAGCTGACATGACGACGCTCTGGTCGATGATTGCGGCCTCCGTCCTCGGCGCCTGGCTTGGCGCCGGGATCGTCTCCGGCTGGTCGCGACGCTATGTCCAGGTTGGCATGGGTCTGGCGCTGCTGGCCGCCGCCTCGCTCATGACGATGACGCAGCTCAACCTCGTGCCTGGAGGTGGCGATGCGATCGGCGTCAGCGGCATACGGCTGGTCCTCGGGATCGCTGGCAACTTCGTTCTCGGCGCCTTGATGACCCTCGGCATCGGGCTCTACGCGCCGTGCATGATTCTCGTCAGCCTGCTGGGCATGAATCCCACGGTGGCTTTTCCCATCATGATGGGCTCCTGTGCGTTCCTGATGCCTGTCGGCAGCACGCGCTTCGTGCGGGCCGGCAGTTACCATCTCCGTTCCGCGATCGCTTTTGCCGTCGCCGGCGTCCCGGCCGTCCTCCTGGCGGCTCCCATTGTCGGAAGGTTGTCCCTCTACGCGATCCGCTGGCTGGTCGTCGTGGTGGTCGTGTATACCGCTACAACAATGTTGCGATCGGCGATGGCCGAGGCAGCCGTCGCCCCCGGCAGCACCGCAGAGCCGGCAGTGTGACAGAGTGCATGGAGTGCCTGGAGTGCCCGGGTGCGAGAGGCTGGTCGCGTGTGCTCCGCACATCAGGCACTGTAACGAAGCTTCGCCTCAAACCGCCGGGTGACGGGCCCGCGGTGTACGGCGAACCTTCGTTACTAGGCACCCCGCTCATGTGATGATGGTCCTCGGACTGTCATGATCAAAAAGACATTCGTCTGCGTCGTTCTGATCTTGCTGGCCGCGACCGCGTGCCGCAAGACCGCGGATGCGCCCAAAGCCGACCAGCAAGCCGCCCGGCCTGCCTCGACGGCGGCGCACGCGCCGGGCACCGCGCAGACCGATCAAGCGGTCAAACCTGTTCCCGCCGAGCTCCCGGCCGTGGTCGCGCGGGTGAACGGTGAACCCATCGAACGCGCCGAGCTGCAGCGAGCCGTCAAGAACCTGGAGGGGCGCGCCGGACAACCTGTTCCCGCCGAGCAGCGGAACGAAGTCTATCGAGGCATGCTCGACCAGATCGTGTCGTACACGTTGCTGAAACAGGAATCAGCCGCGCGGAAGATCGCGGTGTCGGATGCCGACCTCGACGCCCAGCTTTCGGAGATGCGAACGCAGTTTCCCGACGAGCAGACGTTCGCGAAGGCGCTCGCGGGTCAGAATATGACCATCGAGCAGTTGAAGAACGACACGCGCGCCGGAATGCAGGTCTCCAGGATGCTCGAGACGGAGCTGTCGCCGAAGGTCTCCGTGCAGCAGAAAGACATCGCCGACTTTTACGCGAAGAATCCTGACAAGTTCAAGCAGGAGGAGAGCGTCCGCGCCAGCCACATTCTGATCCGCGTCGCCGAAGCGGCGGATGACGCGGCAAAGCGGCGCGCGCGTCAACGAGCGGAGGACGTCCTGAAAAAAGCGCGCAGCGGCGCCGATTTCGCCGCCCTCGCCAAAGAGCACTCAGCCGACGGGAGCGCCGCGCAGGGCGGCGATCTGGGGTATTTCACGCGGGGCCGGATGGTGCCGCCCTTCGAGCAGGCTGCCTTCGCGATGAACTCGGGCCAGATCAGCGACGTGGTGGAATCCCAGTTCGGCTACCACATCATCAAGCTGGCGGATCGCCGGCCCGCCCGCACCGTGCCGCTCACCGAGGTCAGCGATCAGATCAACCAGTACTTGATCGAGCAGCAGCGGCAGAGGCTCACCGAGGAGTTCGTGGCGAAGCTGAAAAGCAAGGGGAAGATAGAGATCTTGATTTGAGACTAGCTCCTCTCTTCTCCCAACTGCCTCTGGATCTCGACCAACAGTTCATCCGGACGACAGGGCTTCTCGATAAACGCGTTACACCCCGCCTGGAATGCGCGCTTGACGTCTGCGGGCATCACCAGCGCCGTCAGCGCCACGATCGGAATGTGGCACGTCTTGGGATTTCGTTTCAGACGGCGCGCCACCTCGCAGCCGTCGACGACCGGAATCGCGAGATCCAAAAGGATGAGGTCGGGCAGCAGGTCCAGCCCCTTTTCGAGCGCCTCGATCCCATCCCGCGCCTCCGCGACCTCGAACCCGCTGAATCGGAGGTACTCGCTGCAGGCTTCGCGGTTGTCACGATCGTCTTCGACGACAAGGACGAGTGCGGGATCGGCCGGCTGCGCGGACATCGGGCTGCTGAAGAACAAGCGACGTGCCACCGGCAGACCTTGCCGCCGTGAGAGTTCCCTTGCAGCCTTGTCCGAGATTGCGACAGATGGTTTACACGATGCTGAGAACGCTATCGCTACGGCCGTGCTTGACCACAACGACCGGGCGCGAAATGATGGGCGGGCTGATGGTGGATCCCCTCCTGAAAGAGATCGAGGACCTCAAACGACGCGAGACCGAGCTGCGCGACCGCGTGGCGCAGCTTGAAACCGAGCGGGCCCACCTGCTTCAGGAGTTGTCGAAGAGCGCGGCGGTCGCCGCCGACCATGCCCGTCTCTATCGCGACGCGAACGAAGCCAGCCGCGCGAAGGACGAATTCCTCGCCACGCTGTCGCACGAGCTTCGCACGCCGTTGAACGCGGTCCTCGGGTGGGTCCACATGCTGAAAAGCGGGATGCTGGCGCCCGAAGCCTCCCAAAAGGCGTTGGACAGCATCGAACGCAACGCGGCGATCCAGGCGCAGCTGACGGCCGATCTGCTCGATGTGTCGCGGGTCATCACCGGAAAGCTCGCGCTCGAGTGTGCGCCGGTCGACCTGGCGACCACGATAGACGCGGCGCTCGATGCGGTGCGATCGGCGGCAAGCGCCAAGAACATCGAGATCAGCGTGGTCGTCGATCGCGAAGCCTGTCCCGTCTGGGGCGACGCGAGCCGCCTGCAGCAGATCATCTGGAACCTTCTCTCCAACGCGGTGAAGTTTACGCCGCAGAGTGGTCAGATCCAGGTCAGGCTCGCGCGCGTCGACACCTTCACGGAGCTGCGGGTCAGCGATACGGGGGCCGGGATTCCTCAATCGTTCCTCCCCTTCGTCTTCGATCGTTTCCGGCAGGCCGACGGAACGACCACCCGAAAGCATGGTGGATTGGGACTGGGCCTCGCGATTGTCCGGCACCTGACGGAGCTCCACGGCGGAACCGTGTCAGCCGAAAGCGTGGGACCCGATCGCGGATCCACGTTCATCGTCCGCCTCCCCGTTCCCGCGGTCCTCACGTCCTCGACTCCGTCGGCGGATCGACGACCAGGGTCCGAAACGAAGCTTCAAGGCGTCCGCGTGCTCGTGGTGGATGACGATGAGGACGCGCGCCATCTGGTGGACGCGGTGCTCGAGCATCGCGGTGCGGATGTGAAAGCAGCGGCCTCGGCGGACGAAGCCTTCGACATGATCGCGGCTGACAAACCTGATGTGCTGCTGATCGACATCTGCATGCCCGGCGAGGATGGTTACTCGCTGATGCGGCGGATCCGAGAGCTGCCGGCGGCAGCCGGTGGAGCGACCCCCGCTGCGGCGCTGACCGCCTATTCGACGGCGGACGACCGCCGGCAGGCGATCGCGGTCGGGTTTCAGATGTACCTGGCCAAGCCGATCGACCCGGAAGTGCTCGTCGATCTGGTCGCGACGCTGGGAGGACGGTCGAAGATTGAAACGGTGTAGATCAGGGGTCGGGGGCCAGGGGTCGGGGGTCGGTTGGCTAGGGCTCTGGGGGCGGTTTCATTTCTCACCGTCCCCTGACCCCCGAC
>JACQTH010000441.1 GCA_016210935.1 Acidobacteriota bacterium
GAACAGAACGCAGAGAGTGCCTGAGGTGCCTGAAGTGCCTAAAGTGCCTTGTGTGCGTTGGTGGGCCTTGCGGCTCCGCACCCTAGGCACTCTAGGCACCCTAGGCACCCTAGGCACCGTGGTACCTCATGCGCATCGCGTTTGACGGGACGACCTTGCGGCCGGAGCAGACCGGGGTTGGCTACTACACCGAGCATCTGCTCCACCACCTCGCCCAGGATCCCGACACCGATCTGGTCGTCTTGTCGAATCGCCCGGTGTGGACGTCGATCCCGCTGGCGAGCCGGGTCCGGATCGAGACCAGCCGGCGGCCCCTGCAGCGTGCCATTTGGATGCAAACGCTGGCGCCCGCGCGGCTGCGATCGCTCAAGCCGGACATCGCACACTTCACCAATTCGGTCGGGCCATGCCTCGCCGGCGTGCCGTTCGTCGTCACGATCCACGACATGAGCCTGACGCTGTTTCCTTCGTATCATCCGCTCCGGCGCATCCTCCTGAGCCGGCCGCTGATGAAGGTCACGGCGAGACGCGCGGCGGCGATCATCACCGTTTCAGAGAGCGCGCGGCGCGACATCGTCTGGCTGTGCGGCGTCCCGCCGGACCGCGTGCATGTAGTCCACGAAGCCGCGGCGCCGCATTTCCACCCGGTTCGAGATCGGGCCATCCTCGAACCGGTTCGTGCCCGCTACGCGCTCGCGGATCGCTTCGTCCTGTATGTGGGCACCGTCGAGCCGCGAAAGAATCTCGTCAGGCTCCTGCAGGCGTTTGCCAGGCTCAAACGCGACGGGCTGCCGCATCAACTGGTGTGCGTCGGGCCCCTTGGGTGGCGTTATCACGACGTGCGCGCGGCGATGACACGGCTCAACCTCGGGTCGAATCTTCTGCTGACCGGCTATGTGCCGTTCGACGATTTGCCGGCGATTTACAGTCTCGCCGAGGCCTTCGTGTTTCCCTCGCTGTATGAAGGGTTCGGCCTGCCGGTCGTCGAGGCGATGGCGTGCGGCACGCCGGTCATCACGTCGACCACTTCGTCGCTGGGCGAGATTTCCGAGGGCGTCGCGGAGCGGATCGATCCACTGGAGGTGGACGACATCGCCCGGGCGATCCGAAAGGTCACCTCGGATGGCGAGCTGCGGCGGGATCTCGCGCTTCGCGGGCTCGAGCGCGCGAGGCGGTTTTCCTGGATGCGCGCGGCGAGCGAGACCCTCGACGTGTACCGGACCGCGATTGGCTGGCCGGCGCGAAGCGAGGTGAAAAACGGTCTGTTGGCGACCGGCTAATGCGAATTGCGCAAGTCAACTACGCGGTCGATCCCAACATCCGCGATCCGGACCTGTGGCTCGAGCGCTGCCCGACGCTCGTGCGCTGGGCGAGTTCGCTCGTCGACGCGGGGGCCGACGCAGTTCTGGTCGCTCAGCGGTTCGGTCGAGACGCTGAATTCGAACGAGACGGCGTTCAGTATGTGTTTCGAGCGGAGCACGGCCTTCGTTCGCGCTGGCCGGCGGCCTGCGCCAATCTCCACGCCGCCGTTGGCACCTGGGGGCCTCACGTCGCTCACGTCAACGGGCTCATTTTCCCGGTCCGGACCTTCCGGCTTCGCCGCGCCTTGCCGCCCGATACGGCGATCGTCCTGCAGGACCACGGTGGTGTCTCGCGGCCGCGAACATCATGGCGCGCGGGGCTGCGGGCGGCTGATGCGGTCTTCTTCACCGCGCTTCCGCAAGCGGCAATCTGGCGTCTTCAGTCCGGCGATCCGCTGATTTTCGAGATTCCAGAGGCCGGGTGCGATCTCGAGTCGATCCCGCAGGCCGTTGCGAGGGAACGCAGCGGCGTGCGCGGACGTCCCGCTGTGGTCTGCGTCGGACGTTTGAATGAAACCAAGGATCCCGTCACCGTGCTCGAAGGATTTCGTTTGGCGGCTGCGGATCTGCCCGATGCCCGCCTGACGTTCATCTACTCGTCGGACGAGCTTCTGTCCGAGCTGCGGCGGCGGGTCGAGGCGACCGGCTCGCTGAGGACCCGTGTCACGTTTCGAGGCGAGGTTCCGCACGGGTTGATGGTGGAATACCTGAGCGCCGCCGATCTGTTCGTGCTGGGCAGCCGCCGCGAAGGCAGCGGCTATGCGCTGATGGAGGCGCTGGCGTGCGGCAACGTGCCGGTGGTGACCGATATTCCCTCGTTTCGCGCGATCACGCTGGATGGATCGTTGGGCGTCTTGTGGCGGCCGGGGTATCCGCGGGCGTGCGCCGCCGCGCTTCTGGATGCCGTGCAGCGAGATCTGACCGGCGCGCGCGCGAGCATCCGCGAGCGGTTCATGGCTGAATACGGATGGAAGGCGGTGGGGGAGAAAGCGCTGGCGGCTTACCGCGAGGCGATCGCCGCGCGAGGCGCGTCCGCCTCGCGTCTGCTGAGCGCCTCGGCATAGATCCGCCGAATCCGTTCCACAGACGACCTCAGCTCGAACAGATCCTCCGCCGCCCTCCGGGCGCTTGCCCCCGCGGCACGTCGTGCGGCGTCCTGCGCCAGAAGCTCCAGGATCGCGCCTGCCAGAGCGGACTCGTTCGTTTCGCGCACAATCCGGCTGCCTGCGCCGAGCTCCGGCAGGATGCCGATCGGAAATCCAACGACCGGACACCCGCAGGCGGCGGCTTCCACCGCGGCGAGACATTGGCCTTCGTGACAAGAGGCGACGACCGTCACGGCGGAGTGCCGAAACCATTGGGGCAATTCGTGCCGTGGCTGCGCGCCGTGAAACACCACGGCCTCTCGCAGTCCGGACGCGTCCCGTTCCTGTTCCAGATTCTTCCGCAACGGACCGTCACCCACGAGATGCAGCCGCGCGTCAGGACGCCGGTCGTGGACCTGACGAAACGCGTGTATCAGCAGGTCGTGCCGCTTGA
>JACQTH010000442.1 GCA_016210935.1 Acidobacteriota bacterium
GGGTGGTCGATCGCGGCCGCGCCGGTCGCTGCGGACCCTTCGACTTCGCTCAGGGTGCCCCGACCCTTCGACAAGCTCAGGGTCGCCCCGAGCGCGGTCGAGGGGCGAGCCGCAGTCGAGGGGCAGAGCAATCGGCCGGACGCCCCCCTTGTCGCCGCGTCCCGTGCCCTGAACGAGGGTCGCTACGACGAAGTTGACGCGCTCCTGAAGGGACAACCGGCGTCCGATCCTCTCGCGGCGACACTGCGCGCCCGCGCGCTCAGTGAGCGCGGCCGGTACGCGGACGCCCTCACCTTCCTCGAGCGTCCCGCGGCGGACGCGCCGACCAGCGACGCAGCCCTCGAGCTCGGCTTCCTTCAGTTCCGAACCGGACGGCGCGCGGAAGCAGAAAAAACGCTGGCACCTATCCTGCTGGCCGGACAAACCGCCACTACGGCGGCTGCGCTGACGCGGACGGCTCGCGCGCTGCACCTGCTCGGCGAATCCCGGCCCGCCAATGATTACTTCCTCGAAGCGGCGAGGCTCGCCCCGAAAGATCCGGCCGTGCAGTTGGCGTTCGGCGAGCTGTTTCTGACCGGCCACGATCGCGAGAATGCTGCGAAATCGTTTCAGGACGCTCTCAGCGCAGACGGAACGTTCGCCGCGGCCTATCTCGGGCTGGCGCGCGCCCTGGCCGAAGACGACGGTGCCGCCGCGCGAAAGGCGGCCGAGCGGGCGCTTCAGATCAACCCCTCCTTCACCGCCGCGCAGCTTTTCATGGCGGAGCTGGCCATGGACGATGGCAAGCGCGCCGACGCGCGGAGCTGGATCGACAAAGCGCTCGCGGTCAATCCGAACGACCCCGACGCCTTTGCGCTGCTGGCCGCCCTGGCCGTGCTCGAGGGCCGGCAGGCCGAGTTCAACGAGGCGGTCAAGCAGGCCCTGGCGGTGAACCCGTTGTTCGGGGAGGTCTATCGGATTGCGGGTCTGCATGCGGCACGCAACTATCGCTTCGAGGAAGCGGCGGCGCTGGCGCGCCGGGCCATCGGCGTGGACAAGGACAATACGCGCGCCTACGCGGACCTCGGCATGCATCTGCTGCGGACCGGAGATGAAGAGACTGCGCGCCAGGCGCTCGAGCACGCCTTTCGCGCCGATCCGTTCGACATGGTGACCTTCAACCTGCTCGAGATGCTCGACAAGCTCGACAAGTTCACGACGATGCGCGAAGGGTCGATCACGGTCAAGCTCGATCCGGCGGAAGCGCCGATCATGCGCGAGTACGTCATGCCGCTCGCGCAGGAGGCGCTGAAAACGCTGTCGGCCCGGTACCAGTTCACGCCGCGCGGGCCGATCCTCGTCGAAGTGTTTCCCAAGCATGACGACTTCGCTGTCCGCAACGTGGGCCTGATGGGGATGATCGGCGCGCTGGGCGCATGCTTCGGTCGCGTCGTGACGATGGATTCGCCGCGTGCCCGGCCGCCGGGCGACTTCAACTGGGGCGCCACGCTGTGGCACGAGCTGGCGCACGTCATCACGCTGCAGATGTCGGGTCAGCGCGTGCCGCGCTGGCTGACCGAGGGCATCTCGGTGTTCGAGGAAAAGCGCGCGCGGCCCGAATGGGGCCGCGAGATGGACGTCGTGTTCGCGCAGGCGCTCGATCGGGGCGGGATCCTCAGCTTGCGCGATCTGAACAGCGGCTTCACGAACCCGCAGACGATCTCGCTCGCGTATTACGAAGCCTCCCTCCTCGTCGAGCATCTGATCGCGTCGTTCGGCGAGCCGGCGCTCCACAAGCTGCTGTATTCGTTCCGCGACGGACGTGAGACCGAGGAGGCGATCAAACAGGTGTACGGCGTCTCGCTCGATCAGCTGCAGACCACCTTCAGTCAGTTCCTCGAGAAGACGTTCGCCGCCACGCGCGCTGCGCTGAGGGTGCCGGATGGTCTCGCTCTCGGATCGGCCACCCTCGAAGAGCTGAAACAGGCCGCCGCGACGCATCCGGGCAGCTTCCCGGTGCAGCTGTCGCTCGGGTTTGCGCTGAGAAAGAGCGGCGACGCGGAGGGCGCGATTCGCGCCTTCGAGAAGGCCATTCAGCTCGTGCCGCGCGCGGTCGGCGAGGAGAACGCCTACCGGCAGATCTTCGACATCGCGCGCGAGAAGGGCGACACGGCCAAAGCCGTTTCCGCCCTGGAGGGGCTGCTGGCGGTCGATCATACGGATGTGCAGTCGGCGCGCGATCTCGCGGCGATCGTGGACGCCGACGCCGATCCCGTTCGTGCCCGACTCGCGTACGACCGCGTGGTCGCGATCGATCCGTTCGACGCCGGCGCCCATGTGGCCCTCGGGCGTCTGGCCTTCAAGCAGCAGGAATTCCCGGCGGCGGTGCGCGAGTTCCGCGCCGCGCTGGCCGGCGGCACGGTCGATCTCGCCGAGGTCCACTGCGACCTGTCCGAGAGCTACCTGAAGAACGGCGACGCGGCGCAGGCGAAGCGCGAAGCCGTCCGCGCGCTGGAAATCGCCCCGACGTACGAGCGCGCGCAGGAGTTGCTGCTGCAGGCGATGGAGGGGCGCCGGTGAGAAGCGCGAAGATCGGGCTCCGGCTCGCGCTCGGTGCGATCGTCCTCGTCGCGTTTGCCGCGCCGATGCTGGTGCCCGTGTCCGCCACCGCGCAGCTGACGCTCCCCTCCGACGATCGCCTGGCCGGCCTGAAGTGGACCTTCGTTCGGATCAAGTACAACTCGCCCAACACGGAGCAGGCCCGTTTCAATCGCGACTACTGGGGCGACCCGTGGGCGATCGACGCGCCGGCCGCCGAACAGAATCTCGCCAGGCGCCTCAAAACGGTCACGGCGATCGAAGTCGGCGATCCGATTGTGTTGACGCTGGATGACCCGAAGCTGTGGGAGTACCCCTGGATCTATTTCGTCGAGCCGGGAAACCTCGAATTCTCGGAAGATGAGGCGAACACGCTCCGGGAGTTTCTGCTGCGTGGCGGAACGGCGACGTTCGACGACTTCCATGGCCCCTATGAGTGGGAGCATTTCGCCGGCGAGATCCGCAAGGTGTTCCCTGATCGCCCCATCGTCGATCTGCGGCCGCCGCATCCGATCTTTTCCTGCTTCTACACGCTGGACGCGTATCCGCAGATCGCGGGCCTCGGGTCGTTCTTGAGCGGACGGAGCTGGGAGAAAGGCGGGTTCGTCCCCCATCTGCGCACGATCCTGGACGACACCGGCCGGCCGATGCTGATGATCAACTGGAACACCGACATGGGCGACGGCTGGGAGTGGTCGAACGCGGAGGATTATCCCGGCTATG
The DNA here is from genome assembly GCA_016210935.1 of Acidobacteriota bacterium. Lineage (GTDB taxonomy): Bacteria > Acidobacteriota > Vicinamibacteria > Vicinamibacterales > JACQTH01 > JACQTH01. The sequence goes on from JACQTH010000442.1 coordinate 3,301, forward strand.
TGAAGTACACGGCCGAGGCGTATCGGATGGAGATCAACGAAATCATCTATGCGCTGACGCACTGAGGTCCCATGGAACTCACCGGCACGGTCGAACTGGCGGAGAAGGTCTCGGACGGGCGCGACCGCATCGTGGCGAACCTGCGCCGCGTCATCGTGGGGCAGGACGCCGTCATCGACCAGGCCCTGATCGCGCTCTTCACGGGCGGCCATTGTCTGCTGACCGGGGTGCCGGGTCTCGCCAAGACGCTGCTCATCAAGACGCTCGCCGACACGCTGGATTTGACGTTCAAGCGGATTCAGTTCACGCCCGATCTGATGCCCTCGGACATCACCGGCACGGAAATCCTCGACGAGCAGTACGGCACGCGCACGCTGCGCTTCGTCAAGGGTCCGGTCTTCGCGCAGATCATCCTCGCCGACGAGATCAACCGCACGCCGCCGAAGACGCAAGCCGCCCTGCTCGAGGCGATGCAGGAGTATCACGTGACCGCCGCCGGGCGGACCTATCCGCTCGATCAGCCGTTCTTCGTCCTGGCCACGCAGAAC
>JACQTH010000426.1 GCA_016210935.1 Acidobacteriota bacterium
CCGACCAGCCCGAACATCTCGCCTTCCTCGATGGTGAAGCTGACCTCGTCCACGGCGCGCACGACGGCAGGCGTGCGCAGCCATCCTCCTGCGCGGCGGTATTCCTTCACCAGGTTGCGGACTTCGAGTAGTGGCATCATGCCAGCAACTCCTCGAGGTAGCGCTAGCGAAGCGTCGCCTCAAACCGACCAGCGCCGCTTCGCTAGAGATCACGAGGCTTTATTTAATAGCCCCGCTACGCGGGGGCTAGCCGCGCTTGGTCGCCAGAATGTGATCATTTCTTACACATTCTGGCCGCGCAAGCACGGCTAGTCGCTCGGACCGCCGGTCCAGCCGGGAATGGCGGCCAGCAGACTCCGTGTGTACGCGTGCTTGGGCGCACGGAAGATGTCCCGCACCGGCGCCTCTTCCACGATCCGCCCCGCATACATCACCGCGACGCGGTCCGCCGTCTCGGCGATCACGCCGAAATCGTGCGTGATCAAGAGCAGCGACAGAGAGAAGCGCGCCTTCATCTCGCGCAGCAGCTCCAGAATCTGCGCCTGAATGGTCACGTCGAGCGCCGTCGTGGGCTCGTCGGCGATGACGAGCGGCGGCCGGCACGCGATCGCGATCGCAATCAGGACCCGCTGGCGCATGCCCCCTGAGAGCTGGTGTGGATAATCGTCCACGCGGCGCTGAGGTTCCGGAATGCGCACGGCCTCGAGCAGCTCGACGACGCGGGCCCGCGCCTCGGCGCGGGACGCACGTCCATGGGACGTGAGCGCTTCGCCAATCTGATCGCCAATTGTGAACACGGGGTTCAGGGCGGACATCGGCTCCTGAAAGATGAGGCTGATGCCGGCCCCGCGGACCTGGCGCATCTGCGCCTCGGGCAGCTGCAAGAGGTCGCGTCCCTGAAACAGGACCTGCCCGCCGGCGATCCGTCCCGGCGGCTGCACCAGGCGCAGAATCGACAGCGCCGTCACCGACTTGCCGCTGCCGGACTCGCCGACCAGGCCGAGCGTTTCGCCTTCACGGACCACGAAGCTGACCTCGTCTACGGCGCGGACCGGCCCATTCGCGGTGTCGAACACAGTGGTCAGCCCGCGAACATCGAGCAGCGTGGTGTCGTGCACGCGACCACTATACTAGGGTGCCTAGAGTGCCTAGGGTGCCTAGGGTGCCTAGGGTGCCTGGGGTGCCTAGGGTGCCTGGGGTGCGTAAAGTGCCTGGGGTGCGTAAAGTGCCTGGGATACCCAGAGCGGCTGGGGTGTTCCACGTTGGCACTCTAGGCACTTCAGGCACTCTAGGCACTTTAGGCACTCTCGCTCTCATGTCTCTCCGCATCGCCTTCGATCTCGACGGTGTCCTCGCCGACATGGATCGCGAGCTCCTCAGGCTGGCGTCCGAGATGTTCGGGTCGAAGCCGTCTGGTCGACGTTCGTCCGGCCGGCGTGAGGCTTCAGCTCCTGCGGGGGCGCCGGAGGCCGGCGACGGCGCGGCCGACGAGGTTCCCGCCGCCGATCAGGAGTCAGAGCTTCCCGCGACATTGTCGCTCCGCCAGCGGCGACAACTGTGGCAGCGGGTGCAGGGGACGGAGAACTTCTGGAGCGGCCTCAACGAGCTCGAACCGGGAGAGATCAAGCGACTCGGCGCGCTGGTCGAGCAGCGTGAATGGGAAGTCGTCTTTCTCACGCGGCGGCCGGCGTCCGCCGGAGAATCGACGCAGCTGCAAAGTCAGCGCTGGCTGCACCGGCACGGCGTGCGCTTTCCGAGCGTCTTCGTCGTAACAGGCTCGCGAGGAAAGATTGCGGCGGCCCTGCAGCTCGATGTCGTCGTCGATGATCGACCGGAGAACTGTCTCGACGTGGTCACCGATTCAAACGCTCGCGCGATACTCGTCTGGAGGGGCGACATGCAGCTCGTTCCGGGGAGCGCGCGGCGGCTGGGGATTGGGGTCGTGGCCTCCGTCAAGGAATGCCTGGACGTCCTCGAGGAAGTCGACGTCATGCACGCCCGGCCGCCATCGGTGCTGGAACGGCTCAAGCGGCGCCTGGGATTGTCTGCAGAGTCGTAGGGAGCGCTGGCGTCTCGGTCTAAGGTGCCGGTCGGTCACGCGATGAGGTGCTAGACATCTCCTAAGGCGGATATCATCACAGATGAAGCAAGTTTTCTCCGGTCCGCCTTAGGAGCTGTCTTAGGCGCG
>JACQTH010000458.1 GCA_016210935.1 Acidobacteriota bacterium
CGATACCGCGCGCGCAGCCCCGGCGCGGCCGGCTCGTCTGCGAGCAGCCGCCCGTCACGCATCAGCGCCACACGAGTGACGAGGCCGTCGGCGAGATCGAGATCGTGCGTGGCGACGATCACGATCGCGCCCTCGGAGGCCAGGCCCCGCAGTCGATCGGACACCGCGCCAATCGCACGATCGTCGAGGCCGGTGAACGGTTCGTCGAGCAGAACGAGGCGCGGCTGATGCAGCAGCGCGCGCTCGAGCGCGAGGCGCTGCCGCATGCCCCGCGAGAACGTCGCCACATCGTCGTGCCCGCGATCGCCCAGCCCCGCCCGTCCGAGTGCCGCCTCGATGGTGGGCGCCTGATCCACGCCGTACAGCGCCGCGAAGAACGCGAGGTTCTGGCGCGCGGACAATTCCGAATAGAGGTAGAGCTCGTGCGCGAGCACGCCAATCCGTCGCCGCAGCGGTGGTCCCCAGTCGCGCGCGGATCGTTCGCCGTAGGTGACGTGCCCGGCGCTCGGCACGACCAGCGTCGCCAGCACGCCGAGGAGCGTCGACTTCCCCGCTCCATTCGGCCCCAGCAGGCCCAGGATCTCGCCGGCGCGGACGGTGAACGAGATCTGCGCGAGCGCGCGCCGGCGGCCGAAGTGCCGCGCCACGCCGTCGACGGTGATGTGGGTGAAATCAGGCCGCGGCGCCGGTGTCCAGCTCGCCATAAATCCGTTCGAGCTGTCGCACCAGCTCGCGGCGTCGTGTTCCGTAGCGCGGCTGATCGACGGCGCCGGCGCGGTGCTGCCGCTCGAGCCGGACGAGATCGCTGAGCAGCTTTTCACGGCGCGCCTCGAGCTCCTTCGCGCGGTGTCCGCGGACGTGCGGCGCGCCGGAAACCCCGGCCCACACCCCCATCACCAACACGGCCATCGCCACCGCCAGCACCGTGTAGCGCGGCACGCGACTGTGATGCGGCACGTCCGAGAGCGCCAGCTCCAACGTGTCGCCGGCGCGAATCGCGGGCCCGGTGCCCATGATGAAGACGCCGCTCTCCGCCTGCACGTCCTGCGACGTCGTGATCTGCCTCGAGCTCAGACGCAGGTCGCCGGCCTTCTGCACGATCACCGCGAGCTCCGGCACGGCCGCCGGAAGCGATTGTCGAATCGTCACGTCGCCCGATGAGGGTTCGAGGCGATAGGCGATTTGAACCTTGGTGACGCCGGGCGCGAACGGACCGGTCACGGTGACGCGGGTGCCGCGGGCGACCGCTTGTGGAGACGAGCCTTCCAGAACGGTGGTGCCGGTTGCGCCCGGCGGCATGTCGAAAATCAGCGGCCCATCCGTCCGGACCGGCGCGCGCGCCCTGTTGACGATGTCGAGCAGGTAGAAGACCTGCAGCGCATCTTCCTGGAACTCGACGACGAATCGGGTCTGGTCGCCCAGCACCACGATTCCCTGAACGGGATCGCGTGGGGCCTCCGGCACGGCCGCGGCGTTGTCCGTGGCGACGAGCATGACGCGCACGCCCCCCTGCGCTGGAATCGGAAACTCCTGTGACTCGAGCCGCTCGCCGTCCACCACGGCGATCGCCTTTACCGACGCGCCCGGTGCGAGTGCCGTGAATTCCGCGCGGCCGCTCTCGTCCGTCCGGCCGGTGACGGGCGGCTTGCCCGCGACCTCGAGCTGCACGGGATGATTCGAGATGTTGTTCGAGAGTTGTCCGCGGATCAGGCGGACCGTCACGGTCCCATTCGCCAGGGTACCGTCCGGCCGTGGGATGCCTGACATCGTTTTCGCATCCGGCATCTGGACCTGTGCCCACGCAAGACACGGGCAGCTCAGGAGGGTCACGATCGTGATCCAACGAACCCCGAACCCCCGCCTTCGCGCGAAGCGCTTCGGCGAGGCTCGCCGAAGTTCGCCGCAGCTGAAGTCTCGGCGGCGAACGAAGGCGGCCGAATCCCGAACCCCGATAGCTTTCACGCGATCGTCCCCAACTTCGCTCCACACGACTTGCAGAACCTGGCATCCGCATCGTTCCCGGTCCCACACTTCGCGCAGGTCGGCGATACCGCCGTCTTTTCCGGCGCCGGCACAGCCACGGCCGGCTCTTTCGCCAGCCTCGCCGTCAGCTCGCGCTCGATGAGCGCCTGATACCCGCTGCCTGCCGCATCCAGCGCCTTGATGAGCCGCGCCGCCCGCGCGCGCAGCCGTCCCGTCATCTCGCGGAAATCGTCTTCCGACATCTTGCCCATCGCGCGATCGAATTCCAGATCCTTGATCGCCCGCAGCACGAGCAGCTTTTCACGCTCCAGCGCCGCGCGCGTCCGATCGCCGATCATCGCCGGCCCTTCGACGTCGGCCGCGAACAGCGGCAGGAGCGTTCGATACATCGCAATCCCGACGACTGCCGTCGTCAGTACGGCCAGGCTGATGAAGATGAGGTTTGTCGGCGAGGATCCGCGGGACAGCAGCACGACCGCCGTGGCAGCCGCCAGGGCCGCCAGCACGAAGAGCTGCCACGGCTGGAATTCCTCGCGGGAACGGGGCGGGGACGCGTCCGCTGGACGCTTCCCG
>JACQTH010000053.1 GCA_016210935.1 Acidobacteriota bacterium
CCTGCTTTGATTCGTGCGCGCGCAGGATGCCGCAGGCTCGCCTCCTCGGGATACACGAAGGTGAGCCAATGGTGGCGGTCGGCCGTGGCGCCGGTGATCACGTTGAAAAAGGCCTGCTGGATGGCGTGCGTCAGAGGGCCGCGCGAGCCCGACCCGACAGGAATCTTGTCAATCGAGCGCACCGGTGTGATCTCGACCGCGGTGCCGGTGAAGAACACTTCGTCGGCAATGTAGAGCAGTTCTCGCGGCAGCGCCTGTTCGCGCACGTCGTACCCGAGATCGCGCCCGAGCTGAATGACGGAGTCGCGCGTGATCCCCGGCAGGACGGAAGCCGACAGGGGCGGCGTGTAGAGGATATCATCCCGGACGAGAAAGACGTTTTCGCCGCTCCCCTCGCTGATGTTGCCGAAGGCATCGAGCGCAATGCCCTCGGCGTAGCCCTCGACCATCGCTTCCATCTTGATCAGCTGGGCGTTCGCGTAGTTCGCCGTCGACTTGGCCAGCGACGGCAGCGAGTTGGGCGAGCTGCGGGTCCACGTGCTGACCTTCACGTCGACGCCGCGCTCGAGCGCGTCCACTCCGAGATACCCGCCCCATTCCCACACCAGAATGGCGGTGTCAACGGGACAAGGGAACGGGTTCACCCCGAGGGCCCCGTACCCCCGATACATGATCGGACGGATGTAACACGCCTTGTGCTTGTTGGCCCGGATGGTGTCCAGCACGGCGTTCTCGATCGCCTCCGCCGTCGACGCGGACTCCATCCGGTAGATGCGCGCGGAATCGAAGAGGCGCCGGACGTGAGCGTCGAGGCGAAACACCGCTGAGCCTTTCGGCGTGTCGTAGCACCGAATCCCTTCGAAGACCCCGCTGCCGTAGTGCACGACGTGCGAGGCGATGTGGATGGTCGCGTCGGCCCAGTTCACGAGCGACCCGTTCATCCAGACCTTGCCGTCCGCCGGAAACGTCATCGGGCCACCTCGGTGTGCAGGAAAACTGAAGGGCGAATTAAAAAGTCTAACATCTACTGCGCTTCGCCACAAAAAGGACAGCGGCCCGACCGCGCGTGCAGCGGTTTGCGGCAGTGCCAGCAGAAGCGCGGCTGGGGGGTTGCCCGCGCGCGCAGCCGGCTGTGAATCGATCGCAGATCTTCGACAGGCGCGGGCGCCGCCTCGGACGGGATGGTCTGGTCCCGTATCGCCGAAGGCGACGAGGTCGCCGGACGCCGGGGGAGCGAGCGTCCGCGCGCGGCCAGAATGCCGGCGAGCAGGTCGCTGGCCCGCTGATAGCGGGCGGCCAGATCAGGCGCCATGGCCCTGAGGATGATGTCGTTCAATTCCTTCGGGATTCGCGTGTTTCGCAGGCGCGGCGGCGACACCAGCTCGCCGCGCATCAGCTTTTCCAGATCGCCCGGCGTCGGTGTCTGATAAGGGAGCGTCCCCGTCAGCATCTGGTACATCGTCACGCCCAGCGAGTAGATGTCGGACGCAAACACCGCCTTGCCGTGAAACTGCTCAGGCGCCATGTAGGGAGGACTGCCGATGATGGTCGTGCCATGCGCCGCGATTTCGAGGAACCGGGAGGTGCCGAAATCAGCCACCTTCACGAGTCCGGAGGCCGGCACCAGGACGTTGGCGGGCCTGAGATCGCGATGGATCACACCCTGGCCGTGCGCGTGGTCGACGGCATTGCAGATCTGGCAGGTGTAGTCGAGCGCCTTCGAAATCTCCATCGCGCCGTCCCGATTGATGATCGATTCGAGCGTCTCGCCCGCGACATACTCCATCACGATGAAGAAAACGTTGTCCTGTTTCTCGGCCGTGATGATCGAGACGATGTTCGGATGGTTCAGGGTCGCCAGCAGGCGCGGCTCACGCAGGAGCTCACCGAAGTCGAGGCTCTGGCGATGCGGGACCTTGAGGGCGACTTTCTTGTCGATCCATGTATCTTCGGCGAGATAGACGGCGCCGAAACCGCCGCTTCCGAGCGGGGCGAGGATCTTGTACTTTCCGATCGTCTGACCGCGAAAGAACATCAAGCGAGTATAACAAAGGGACACTGACGCTGACGGGAATCGGGAGTCGGGAATCGGGGTTCGGAAGGAAGATTCGTGAAAGATCGCCGTCGTTTTTTTGCGCCGACCGCCACATCGACCGGCGAAGTCGTGCCGCTCCCGCCGGACGAATCGGCGCATCTCATCCGCGTGCTTCGCCTGCGGGTGGGCGACGAGGTGCGTGTCTTCGATGGCCGAGGCCATGAATGGGCGGCGCGCGTGGCATCGGTCGCGAAGCGGCAGGTGAGCGTGGCGCTGCGGGCGCCCGTCACCCCCCAGACGGAACCCCGCGTGGCCATCACGCTGGCGCCTGCCGTATTGAAAGGCGAAAGCCTGGACGAGGTCGTCCGCGATGCCACGGTGCTGGGCGCCGCGATCGTGACCCCGGTGATTACGGCGCGATCGGCGCGTGTCCGGGGCTTTCAGGTGGGTGCCAGCCGTATGGACCGCTGGCGGCGAATCGCGGCGACTGCGGCCAAACAATGTGGTCGCGCCGTCGTGCCGGCGATTGAGGCGCCTGCCGTCTTTCAGGCGTTCATCGATCGGACCTCGCACGAGAGGAACCCTGGGCGCCATCTGGTCATGGCCGTCGAGCCCGACGCTTCCGCGTCGACTTCGTTCGAGGTGATGGATGTGCGGGAGTACCAGCGGCGACATCCGACGGCGCCGGTCGCCGCCACGCTGTTGATCGGTCCGGAGGGCGGATGGACGGCCGACGAAGTGGCGCTCGCGGAACAATCCGGGTGGACGCTGGTGACGCTCGGGCGCCGCACGTTCCGGGCCGACGCCATGCCGCTCATCGGGCTCGCGCTGTTTCAATTCGTGTGGGGTGATTTTTGAAAGGCCCGCCTAGCTGAAGATGTCCTTCACCCGATCGAAGACCGTGCGGCTCTCATCATCGTCGCGGCGGGGCGGCAACTTCGCGTCTGGCAACGATTGCGCCAGCTGCTCGAGGAGCGTTCGCTGTTCGCGCGTCAGCTTCCGGGGTACTGACACGCGCAGTCGCACGTGCAGGTCACCGCGGCTGCGGCCTGAGACGTTCGGCATGCCCTTGCCACGCAACGTGATCACCTCGTCTGCCGCGCTGCCTTCCTTGATCCGGACCTGCTCCTCGCCGTCCAGCGTCGGGACCTGAATCTCTCCACCCAGCGCCAGCGTTGGAAAATTCACCGGGACGTCGCAGTACAGGTCGTCACCGTCGCGTTTCAGGATGGGGTGCTCCTGTACGTGGACGACGACGTACAAGTCGCCGGCGCGTCCGCCGGCCGTGCCGGATTCGCCCTCGCCGGCGAGCCGAAGCTGCTGGCCCGAGGCGATGCCGGCGGGAATCTTGACCGTGAGTTTGCGCTCTTTGGCGGTCTGACCGGTGCCGCGGCACATCTGGCAGGGTTTCGTGATCACCCGTCCGGCACCGCCGCAGTGGCCGCAGGTGCGCGTAACGGTGAGAAAACCCTGCTGATAGCGGAGCTGGCCACGGCCATGACACTGCGGGCAGGCGACCGGCCCGCTGCCCGGCGCCGCGCCGCTGCCGTTGCACCTGTCGCAGGGCTCCTGCCGCGGAATCTGGATCGTGGTCTCGACGCCGCGCGCCGATTCCTGGAAGGTGATTTCGAGATCGTAGCGAAGATCGGCGCCGCGCCGCGCGCCGCCCCGCCGGCTGCCGCCGAAGAGATCACCGAACCCGAAGATGTCGCCGAGCCCGCCCAGAATGTCGCCAAAGTCCGCGAAGATCGTCGGGTCGAAGCCCACCCCGGCTCCGGCGCTGACTCCGGCATGTCCGAACCGATCGTAAGCGGCGCGCTTCTCGCGATCCGCCAGCACGGCGTACGCTTCGGCCGCCTCCTTGAACCGTTCCTCGGCGTCCTTTTGACCGGCGTTGCGGTCGGGATGGTATTTCAGCGCGAGCTTTCGGTACGCGCTCTTGATCTCGGCCTCGGTCGCGTGTCGGTTCACGCCGAGGATTTCGTAGTAGTCCCGCTTGCTCACGACGATTTGGCCACCCGGACCATAGCGGGGCGAAGCAGGCGGCCGCCGATCGTGTACCCGCGGCGCAGCTCTTCGATGATTTCGCCGTCACGATGGTCCGGACTGTGCTCCTGGGTCACGGCCTGATGAAGGTGCGGGTCGAAATCAGCGCCGAGCGCCTCGATGGGTTTGACGTCGCAGCGGCGCAGCAGTTCGACGAACTGCCGGTGAATCAGCTCGACGCCCTTGCGGTAGCCCTCCGGGTCCCCGGCCGGGTCGACTCGCAGCGCCCGCTCGTAATCATCGACGATCGTCAGGAACTGCTGAAGCAGCTCCGCGACGATGCGATCCGCGTGTTCGCGTCGCTCGCGCTCGATCCGTTTGCGGTAGTTGTCGAATTCCGCAGCCGTCCTCAGCAATTGATCGCGCAGCCGGTCACGCTCGCGCTTGAGCTCCTCAAGCGCTTCGACGGCGGCGCCGGCGGCCTTATCCGATTCCGATACCGGCTGGGGTTGCGGCGGCCCGCTCAGCGGGATCTTCACGTTGGGATCGAACGCGTCCGATCGATCGAGGTCGAGCCGTCCATCGTCGAGGTCGTAAGAAGGGATTCTGTTATCAGCCATGAGTCCGTACGGTTCAGTTGTCGAGACTGTCAGGATCGAGCACGCGGGAGACCGCTTGCGCCATGGCGTCAACGAGGGGAATAGCCCGCGAATACCGCATCCGCCGGGGCCCAAGGACGCCGACCGTTCCTCGGCGATCGCGATCGTGGTAGGTGGCCGTCACGAGGCTCCACTCCCGCAACTCGGGCGATCGGTTCTCGGCGCCGATGACGACGCGGGGGCCTCCTTCGTCGACGTATTCGCCGAGCACGCGAATCAGCCGGTTCTTCTCTTCGATCACGCGCAGCAGATTGCGCAGCGCCGTCAGGGAGAATTCAAGGTCGGCCGTCATCTCCTGCTCGAGCAGAGACGGCGTCCCTTTCACGTAAATCGGATGCCGCATGTCGGCGGCGTCGCCCATGGCCAAGCCGACGTGATGACATTCATGCGACAGCATGTGACACGCGGTCGCGAGCACGTCATCGAGTACCGGCCTCATCCCCGCAGCCTGGCGGAGCTTTTCTGCGATCGCGGCGTTCGCTCGCACAGGCCGCCGCGCCTCGAGCAGGTGATCGACGTACGACCGGTAGCCAAGGTCGGTCGGAACGCGCCCCGCCGACGTATGGGGCTGCCGGACGTACCCCTGATCTTCGAGCTCAGCGAGAACGTGGCGAATCGTCGCCGAGGACAACCCGAACGCCCCTCGCAGGACCACGGTGCGCGACCCGACCGGCTCGCCGGTCGCGATGTAATGCGTCACGACCGTGGTCAGGATGCGCCGTGGGCGTTCCGCAAGCCGCATGGATTAGCAGTCTCCACTGTCGAGTGCTAATACTCGATTATAACAGGTGCCTGAAGTGCCTAGAGTGCCTGAAGTGCTGAAGGTTCGTCGCATTCTTGCGCACTCAAGGCACCCCAGGCACTTTAGGCACCCTAGGCACTTTAGACTCCCGCCCGGTTCACCAAGCGCTTCGCCTCCTGCTGCGCCGTCGCGGCGATTTCCTCCGCGTCGAGCTGAAGGAGAACCCCATCGGACATCAGCACCTCGCCGTCGACAATCGTCGCGCGCACGTCGGCGGCCGTCGCGCTGTAGACGAGCTGCGAGTAGGGATCGCCGCCCGGGGCCAGGTGCGGGGCGCTCCGCCTGATGATAATCACGTCTGCGCGCTTCCCGGTCTCGATCGAGCCGGTGTCGTCGGTCATCTGGAGTGCGCGCGCCCCTTCCCGGGTCGCCATCCACACGACGTCGCGCGCCGGGAGCGCGCCCGGCCGCTTCCGCATGGCTTGAAGCGTCGCCGCCAGCCGCATTTCCTGAAACATGTCCAGTCGGTTGTTGCACGCCGCCCCGTCCGCGCCAAGCGAGACCGAGACGCCGCGCGCGCGCAGCTCCACGACGGGCGCCACACCCGATCCCAGCTTCAGATTCGACCCCGGGCAGTGCAGTACCTTGACGTCGCGCTCCGCGATCACGGCCTGTTCGGCCTCATCGATCCAGATGCAGTGGGCCGTGCAGAGCCGCGGCGAAGCCAGGCCTATGTCCGCGAAGTATTCGAAGTTGGTCCGGCCCGAGAGCTCGCGAACGATCTGAATCTCCGCGGGAGACTCCGAGGCGTGAGTATGAACGAGCGTATCATGCTCGGCCGACAACGCGGCGACCTCTTCGAGCAGCTCCCGGGTGCAGGAGACGGCAAAGCGCGGGGCGAACACCACGTGAAGCCGGCCGTCGGCGCCGCCGTTCCATTGCCGGCGCAGCGAGAGGCTCTCGTCGATTGACGCGCGCGTCGACTCGCGCAGGTGCCGGGGAGCATCCCCTCCGGCGTCCATCATGCACTTGCCGACACCGGCGCGCAGGCCCGCCTCCGCGAGCGTCTCGAGGACCACCTCGGTGCCGTGTACCGTCTCCATCGTCAGAATCGATGTCGTGCCCGATCGGATCAACTCCGAAGCGGCGAGTCTCGTCGAAGCCCGCAGAGACGCCGGCGTATGCGCTGCCTCCATCGGCCAGATCCGCTGGGTGAGCCACTCCATGAGCGGCAGATCGTCAGCGAATCCGCGAAAGAGCGTCTGGCACAGATGGAGGTGCGTCTGAATGAAGCCCGGAAGCACGAGGTCGCCGTGCGCGTCGATGGTCTTGTCGTGACGGAGGTCCGACCTACCGCCCACCGACACGATTCGGCCGTCGCGAATGGAGACATCTGCTTCGATGACGTCGAGCCGATCGTTCATCGTGAGGATGGTCCCGCGGCGGATCAGCAGGCTGCCTGGTGGCAAAGTGATTTTTCTGGACCTGACCCCTTCCGGGGTCAATCGACGGTCGCGAGGGGCGGCAGGGCGGCGGCCCGAGCGATTCGATCGAGCTTCTGCCAGCGCTTGGAGGCGGCAGCGACGTGCGGCTCGTCCAGTTTCCCGTACTTGGCTGCGATGAGCTCCGCGACGATGCTGATGGCGATCTCTTCGGGCGTGACGGCCCCGATGTCGAAGCCAATCGGCGCGTGAATCCGCTCGAAGGTCTCGGGTGACAGGCCTTCGGCGAGCAGCGCGTCGACGATCCGTTTGACCTTGGCGCGGCTGCCGATCAGACCCAGGTATCTGAGGTCGCGCTGTAAAAGCACGCGGATCGCATCGAGGTCATGCCGATGGCCTCGCGTCACGACCACGACGTACGACGTGGCGGGAAACTCTGTGCCTGCCAGCCAGTCCGGGATCGCATCCACCGCAATGGCATCGGCATCGGGGAACCGCTCGCGGTTCGCGAACTTCTCCCGATCGTCGATGACGTGGATCCGAAACCCGACGGCGTGCGCGAAACGCGCGAGCTGCTGGCCGACATGGCCGGCGCCCACGATGTACAGCCGTGCGGCAGGTTCCAGCGGCTCGATGAACACGTCCATCTGACCTCCGCAGGCGAGGCCCGACTCTTCGGCGAAGTCGTCCGTGAGCTCGTAGTGGACGAGCTGAGGGCGGCGCGTTCTGAGCGCGTCGCGGGCCTTCCAGAAGGCGTCGTTTTCGTAGCAACCGCCGCCGATGGTGCCCAGGATCCGGCCGTCCGCGAAAACCAGCATTTTGGCGCCGACCCGCTGGGGCGTGGAGCCGCGTGCCGCCACGATGGTCACCAGCGCCGCCTCTTCGCCGCGTTCGAGCGCCTCCACGACCGCCTTCAGGACGCCCTGGTGCATGGGGAGATTGTACGACAGGTTCGAACGGAGGTTCTGGACGAAGGTTCGGACGGGGGTTCGTTGACGAAGGTTCGAACGAAGGTTCGTTGACAGGGGTTCGAACGAGGGTTCGTGGACGAGGGTTCGACGAGCGTTCGCGACGAAGGTTCCCTTAACGAACCCTCGGGCCGAACCATCGTCAAAGAACCATCGTCGGAACCGGCGTAAATGAACCTTCGCTTGAACCGTCCTAACGAACCTTCGCCTGAACCGTCGTAGCGAACCTTCGTCCGAACCCTTGTCCAGAACCCTCGTCAATGAACCTCCGCCCCTAGAACCGATGCAGCTCACACAGTTGCAACGGCTCCGTTCCGGGCAGGAATGCCTCGTTGATCACTCGCGGACATCCGGGCACCGCGACCTTCCCGGTATCGCGATCGATCTCCGCAAACACGATGTTCCCGGGCGCC
>JACQTH010000429.1 GCA_016210935.1 Acidobacteriota bacterium
GCATGCAGTTGATGCACATGCTGAACTGTTTGTACTCGTCAAGTTCCTGCGGCGTTTGCCGGTACTCGCCTTCCGAGAGCGACTTTTCCGCCTGGCGAACGATCCAGGGCTTCACGTGCACCAGCTTCCGCATGAAATCGCCCATGTCGACGATGAGATCGCGGATGACCGGGAAATTGCGGAGCGGCTCCACCCGGACCGGGCCCGGCGCGTAGTCCGCGAGGAAGGTCGCGCAGGTCAGCTTGGGTTCACCGTTGATCGTCATGCCACAGCTTCCGCAGATCCCCATGCGGCAGGACCAGCGGTACGAGAGCGTGCCGTCGAGGCGGTCCTTGATGTGATTCAAGCCGTCCAGTACCACCCACTCTTTCGGGCAGGGAACCTCGTGCTCGTCGTAGGTGATCTCAGACTGCTGTTCCGGGCGATACCGCGCGACCCGTAATGTGATGTGGTTCCCCATGCGGAGCGGCCTCCCCATAAACCCGCTCGCCCGGCGGCCAGCGGGTGATCGTGACCGGCAAGTATTCCACCTGAGACGAGCTGTCAGCCTTGCGGTAACTCAGCGAATGTGCGAGAAAACGCTGATCGTCGCGCTTGGGAAAATCGGTGCGCTGGTGCGCGCCACGCGATTCTTCCCGCCGGAGCGCTGTATTGACGATCGCTTCGGCGACGTCGAGCATGAAGGCGAGCTCCACGGCGGCCACGCGCTCGGTGTTGAACGTCCGGCTGCGATCCTCGATCGAGATGTCGGCATAGCGCTCCTGCAGACGGCGCAACGTCTGCACGCCATCCCGCAGCGATGCGCCCGACCGGTAGATGCCCGCGCTCTGCTCCATCGTCTTCTGCATGGCATCGCGCAGATCGGCGATGCTCTCGCGTCCGTTCTTATTCAGCAGATCGTGCTCGAGGCGCCGATGCTCGTCGGTCTTCTGCGCGATGACGCACGGACTGATGTCGAATCCCCGCGAGGCGTACTCGGCCGCTGCTCTGCCTGCTCGCGCGCCGAAAACCAACAGCTCCGGCAGCGAGTTCGACCCGAGACGATTTGCGCCGTTGATGCTGACGCACGCGGCTTCCCCCGCTGCGTACAGCCCCGGCAACGGCGTGGCGCCATTGATGTCGGTATGAATGCCGCCCATCATGTAGTGGACAACAGGCCGCACGGGAATGAGATCTTTGACGGGATCGAGATTCTGGTACTTCATGCACAGTTCGCGCACGAACGGGATCTTGGCGTTGATTTTCTTGTTACCAAGGTGCCGCAAATCCAGGTGCACCACGTGGCCGTGCGGCGTCTCGATCGTGCGCCCCTTCTCTAGCTCCTTCATGAATGCCTGGGACAACCGATCGCGGGGACCGAGCTCCATCGTCCGCAGGACCGGGTGCGGTTGCGGCTTGCCGAGGTCGTAGTCCTGCAGGTAGCGGTAGCCGTCCTTGTTGATCAGATAACCGCCTTCGGCACGCGCCGCTTCGGTGATCAGGATACCGGTGAAGGGGAGCCCCGTCGGGTGGTACTGGACGAACTCCATGTCCTTGAGCGGCGCGCCGGCGCGATAGGCCAGTGCCATCCCGTCGCCGTTCTTGATGGCGGCGTTCGTCGTGAAGGAGAACACTCTGCCGCAGCCGCCCGTGCACAGGATGACGGCGCATGCGGTAATGGCCTCGACCTTGCCGGACTTCAGATCAATCGCGATCACACCCTGGACGCGGCCGTCATCCACGAGGAGCCTGGTCACGAACCATTCGTCGTAGCGAACTACGCTGGGATATTTGAGGGAAGTCTGGAACAGGGTGTGGAGCATGTGGAAGCCGGTCTTATCGGCCGCAAACCACGTCCGCATCTTCTTCATGCCCCCGAAGGGGCGGACGGCAATCCGCCCGTCGGCACCCCGGCTCCACGGACAGCCCCAATGCTCGAGGCGGAGGAGCTCCTCGGGCGCTTCGTTGACGAACGCCTCGACGGCGTCCTGGTCGCACAGCCAGTCACCACCGGAAATGGTGTCGTAGGCGTGCTCGTCGAGGCTGTCGTCGGCGCCGATGACGCCCGCCGCCCCGCCTTCGGCGGAAACGGTGTGGCTGCGCATCGGGTACACCTTGGAAACGACCGCGATGTTGAGTTTGGGATTGGTCTCAGCGATTCCGATGGCGGCACGCAGCCCTGCGCCGCCGCCGCCTACCAGCACCACGTCATGAGAAGGGGTCACCTCCCTGGTCTCCTCTCCGCCCGTGCCCGCTCGCGTTCCCCGTGCCGAAGGCGACTGTAGCAGCGTGTAGCGCTTGTGCCTATTCCGCGGAAAGCAGTTCGTCGACCAGCACGTGCCCGTCGTGCCGGACGATTTTCCGGCTGACGCTGCCGTCGTGATATTCGTGCTGGATACTCTGACACCCGCAGGTGTAAAGCGTTTCCTGCGTGATGACGACCTCGTCGTCGTGATCCTCGTAGCGTTCGCCGTCGACGATGCGGCCGCAGGGTGCCTGCAGGCCCTTGAAGCTGCCGATGGCGTTCATACCTCCCCTCCTTCAGTAGACCTTGGGAGCCGTCGATACGCCGAAACGAATGCGGGCCGGCTGCTTGGGCGCAGCCCCGAGCGAGTCCGGAAACCTTTGTAGGCATCCCGCGTACGGAGCGGGAGCTTGGGCTCGGTAGGTGCTGCAGCCTCTCCGGTGGCTTCGGATGACGCCAGTTTACGCCCGGAGCGGTGGCCGGCGCAAAAGGGTAGGGGCCCAAGTGATCAGCCGCTACCCGCAAGAGGGCTCTACGACGGGGTCGGAGAGCCGCGGGTAAGGCGGAGAACGGCGGTTGATGTGCAAGAGCGGAGGAATGTCAACTCCGAAGTCGTCCGATGGGAGGGAAGAAAGCGGAACAGCCTCATGCCCCACCGCTTCGTCTTACCGTGCGTGGTAAGATGAGCCGATGGCGACGACAACTGTTTCTTCCAAAGGACAGGTCGTGATTCCGCGCCCTCTGCGGGAGAAATACCGGCTGACGGCGGGCACGCGACTCCAGGTGGCCGACACCGACGAGGGCCTGGTCCTCTCACCCCTCAAGCCGGTGCGGGCGCGGGGTGGCCGCGCCGGATGGCGGTCGCTCCGCGGGTGTGCGAAGGGCACCGCGGCGCTGAAAGAGCACCTGGCGGAGCACCGGCGTGAAGCGAAGCGCTAGGCTCTGTCTCGATGCCTTCGCCTGGTTGGCGTGGCTGCAGGAGGAGCCCGGTGCAGCGGCCGTTCAGCACTGGCTCGACGAAGCCGAAGGCGGGCGCGCCGAGTGCGTGACGTCCATCATCAATCTGGGTGAAGCGTACTACCGCTTGGTTCGCGTCGAGCGGCGCGAAGAGGCGGAGTCGCTCTGGCGGATGGCGCTGCGAGGTATGCTTCCCGTTTCCGTGAAGGAGGCGACGCGGCGGAGAGTGCGCCGCGCCGCCGAGTTGAAAGCCAAGCATGCCATCGCATACGCCGACGCGTTCGCGGTGGCCACGGCACTCGAGTTTGGCGCGACGCTCCTCACGGGTGATCCGGAAATCAAGCCGCTCGAAGGCGAGCAGGACCTTCAGGTGCAGTGGCTGCCCCGGCGACCCTGAGGGCGGCTTCCGACCTCACAAAGCCAGGCGGCGAGCATTTGGTGATCTCCCCTCAAATGTAGCCTCAATGGGGATGCGTGGAGATTGACCGGACCTTGTGCGCGTGCCGGTCACGGAAGCACTGGTGGAGCGAGCCGAGGCGCTGGCGTGGGAGCACGGATTGCGCGGCTACGATGCCGTCCAGCTCGCGTCGGCTCTGACATGGCAGGAATCAGTCGGCGAGGAGATCGTCCTGGCGACCTTCGATTAGCAGCTTTGGGAAACGGCCAAACGAGCAGGGCTGAAGCCGTGGCCGGAGCCTGTTTGAACTGGACAATCCTGCAAATCGGCTGCGTGCCTTTGTTGCGCAGCGTGGCTTGAAGCCTGAAGCGGCC
>JACQTH010000435.1 GCA_016210935.1 Acidobacteriota bacterium
ACTTCCTGAAAAACAGGGTGGCGGGCCAATCGGTCGGCGACTGGCGGCGAAAAGGCGGGCTCAACGGCGGTGCAGGAATTGAGTACTTCTCGAGGCGCGACGTCACGGTCAAGGTCGAGATCGTGTATCAGTACGTCGTGCATGAGACGTTCGAACCGAACCCCTCAGGCTTGGCGTTGAAGATCGGGCTGAAGAAATACCTGTGGTGATTGTGTAGGACGGAGGCGACGTTATGAAACGGATGGCGCTCGTTGGGCTTTTTGTCGGCGCAGTGACGGCCGGACCGATCCTGGCGGCAGAACAGGCCGCGAAGAGCGGCGACATGTCGCTGGGCACGGTCCGGATCCCGCGCGCCGTGATGGCCGACGGCACGAGACTGCCGGCGGGTTCGTATCAGATCCGCCTGACGGACGAAGAAGCGCGACCGCCGGCTCCGGGCGCGACACCGCAGCTGGAGCGCTGGGTCGAGATCGTACAGGGAGGCAAGGTCCGGGCGCGCGTCGTCGCGAGCATCGTGCCGGCGGCGGAGATCAAGCAGGTGGCCGATGCGGGCATCCCCGGGCCGGGCCGCTCACGCGTGGAAATGCTGAAGGGCGGCGACTACTGGCGCGTCTGGATCAACAGGGGCGGGGATCACTATTTGATTCACTTGCCGCCGGCGTAGGGCGAATCTGGTGATTGGGCGAGTTGGCGATCTGGCGATTTATGGGTTGATTGAATCGCCAAATCGCCCATTAGCCAAATCGCCAAATCTCAGATTGCCATGACGTCGAACTGCTCGTGATGCAGGTGCGTGTCGGGCCTGATGGTGACGGTCCGGCCGAGCGCCTGTTCCAGATCCCGCACCACCGCTGACTCTTCTTCCTTCAGCGCCCGCGCGATCTCCGGGTTCACCCGGAGCAGCACACCGTGGCCGTTGAGCTCCGGCCCGACCTTCCTGATCTCGTCCAGAATCTCGTAACAGATCGTCGCGCTCGCTTTGATGACGCCCGTGCCCGAGCAATACGGACACGGCTCCGTCATCAGGCGCTCGAGACTTTGCTTCACGCGCTTGCGCGTCACGACGATCAGCCCGAAGTCGGAGACCTGCACGGCTTTCGACGGCGACCGGTCTTTCCGCAGCTCCTGCTCGAGCGCCTGGTAGAGCTTCTGCCGGTTCTTGCGCTCCTCCATGTCGATCACGTCGAGGACGATGATGCCGCCCAGATCGCGCAGCCGGAGCTGCCGGACGATCTCGCGGACCGCCTCGAGGTTGATCTTGACGATGGTGTCCTCGAGCCGGCCGTTGCGCTTCCCGACGTACCGGCCCGTATTGACGTCGATGGCAACCAGCGCTTCAGTCTGATTGATGACGATATAGCCGCCTGATTTCAGCCAGACCTTGCTCCTGAGGGCCTTGTCGATCTCGGCCTGGACCCCGTATTCCTCGAAGATCGGGAAATCCTTTGTGTAGAGCTTCACGCGCGGAGCGAGCGTGGGCATGAAACGCTCAATGGCTTCCCGCACGCGCTGATATTCCTGCTCGTTGTCAATCCTGATCGCCGAGTACTCTTCGGTCAGCAAATCGCGGAGCAGCTTCGCCACGAGGCTCTGCTCGCGATACACGACCACCGGCGCGCGCAGCGTCTCGGCGCGTTGCCGGCTCTCGTTCCAGACCTTGTAGAAGTATTCCAGGTCGCTCAGGATGTCCTCGTCGGGGCGCCCGGATGCCGCCGTCCGGATGATGACGCCGCCCGCGAACTTCCGCTCCTCACGGAACCGGCGCACGATGCCGCGCAACCGGCCGCGCTCCTCGCGGGACTCGATTTTTCGGGAGATGCCGATGTGGTCGACCGTCGGCATGAAGACCAGGAAGCGGCCCGCCAGGGTCACGTGACAGGTGAGGCGGGCGCCTTTCGTTCCCAGCGGCTCCTTGACGACCTGGACGAGGATCTCCTGACCTTCCTTCAGGAGCTCGTCGATCTTCGGAAGCTCTTCGCGGCGCCCCTCGCGGCGATCCCGGCTGCGTCCTCCGCGCTGATCCCGTTGCTGGTCCTTCAGCGGCTTGTCGGGCCGATCGGCGCGCTCGTCGGCCGGTTCCTCACCGGCCTCGTCGGCGTCTTCGGCCTCCAACCCCTCGAGGTCCTCGGGCGCGACGACGTCAGTGACGTAGAGAAAGCCGTCGCGCTCCAGCCCGATGTCGACGAAGGCCGACTGCATCCCCGGCAGCACTTTCGAGACGCGCCCTTTGTAGACGTTGCCGACGGCGCCGCGCTGCCGTTCCCGCTCGATGAACAATTCTGCGACCTGATCGTCCTCGAGAATGGCGACCATCGTCTGGTGGCCATTCGAGGTGATGATCATTTCCTTTGTCATTCGTGAAACTCCAAGGCGCCGGACCGGACGAGCGGAGCGCGGCCATCATGGTCGAGATCCGGACCATCAGAATGCGCGCGGCTGTCAGTCGAAGTTCCGGCATCAATTCGTGAACCGGCGCATCCTGACGTTCAGGATGAGACCGAACCCTGCGAACGTGGCGATCAGCGACGAGCCGCCGTAGCTCATGAGCGGCAGGGTGAGGCCTTTGACCGGCGCAAGTCCTGCGGACATTGCGATGTTGTAGACAATCTGAAACACAAAACTGGACAGCACCCCGAGCACGAGGTACGTGCCGAGCCGATCCTTGGCGAGACGCGCGGTCTCGAGCGACCGCTGGATCACGAACAGATAGAGCGCCAGCGCGACCAGCACGCCGACGAACCCCTGTTCCTCGGCCAGCACCGAGAAGATGAAATCGTTGTAGGCCACGGGCAGGAAGCGCAGCTGTCCTTGCGTGCCCTTGCCGAAGCCTTTGCCCCAGACACCGCCCGAGCCGGCGGTGATGCGCGCCTGGATTTGCTGGTACCCGGCGCCGCGCGCGTCCTGCGACGGGTCCAGGAAGGTGGCGATGCGCTCGCGCTGATAGTCCTGCAGGCCGAAGCGCCAGGCGACGGGCGCCGACAGGACGCCCATGACCAGCAGGATGGCGAAGATGCGCATCCGCATCCCCGCCAGATACACGATGGCGAAAAAGATCGGCAGCAGGGTGACGGCGGTGCCGAGGTCCGGCTGCCGCACGACGAGCAGGAAGAAGACGCCCGTCAGGCCCCCCGCGATGGCCAAGTCGGAGGCCGTGGGAATCGTGCGCCGGTTTTCCCCGAAGAACTTCGCGAGCACGAGCGCCAACCCGACTTTCGCGAATTCGGAGGGTTGCAGGTTGAAGGGTCCGAGATCGATCCAGCGTCGGGCTCCTCCGATCGACGCGCCGAACAGCATGACGTACAGGAGCAGCGCCAGAATGGCGACGTAAATCAGGTGGGAATTGTCGCCGAGCGTCCGGTAGTCGATGACGAGGCACGAGACGAGCACCAGACAGCCGATCAGGATGGCGTAGATCTGCGTGAGGTACAGACGCGCGTTCGCTCCGCCCGCCGCGGCGCCCGTCGCGCTGTAGATCATGGCGACGCCGATGGCCGAGAGCGCCAGCACGGCGGCGAGCAGCAGCCAGTCGATGTGGTGATAGAGACGGCGTTCGAACATGGGGATCTCTAGTGCGCAGTGGGCAGTGAGCAGTGTGCAGATGGCAGGGCGCGGCGGTGCGGAGCCTCTTCTCGTGTAACGAACACGCCGCTAGCCAGCATCATCTCCTCTGCCCACTGCCAACTGCCCACTGCCAACTGCCCACTGTCTTTTCTGCCCACTGCCTACTGCCCACCGCCCACTGCCGCTGTCGTCGTCGTCCACAGGAACGGCGATTTGTCGAACGGCGGCACGCTTCGTCCTTCCTTC
>JACQTH010000436.1 GCA_016210935.1 Acidobacteriota bacterium
AATGCGTGGGCACGACGCCTCCACGCATGTTATCGCTTCAGCGTCACCTTCTGCACGCGCCAGTTCGTCATCTCGCCGATCAGCAGCTCGGTCTCGCTGCGGCAGTCGAGGGAATTGGCCAGCCCGAACTCCTTCGGCAGCTTGCCGGCCGAGCCGAATTTCCCCACCACCTTTCCATCCAGCTGCACCTTGTAGATGGCGGCCTCCTCCATGCCGTCCTCGTCGCCGGCGTGCGAGATGTACAGGTACTGCGGCGATCCGCGCGTGATGCACATCGCGAGCGGCGTCCCGATGTTGGTGAACACCGATTTGAACGTGCCCTCGGCGTCGAACACCTGGATCCGCTTGTTGCCCATATCCGCGATGTAGACGCTGCCCTGATTGTCGATCGCGAGCGCCTTCACGCCGTTGAACTGACCTGGCCCGGAGCCGGTCGAACCCCAGTGTTTGAGGAACGCCCCTTCCTTGTCGAACTTCGCCACCCGGTTGTTGGTGCCGATGCCGTCGGCGACATAGATGTTGCCGGCCCGATCCCACGCGACGTCGGCCGGCCGACTGAAACTTGATCCAGGTGTGCCCGATCCCGGCGGCCCGGGGGGCCCCCCGCGTCCGCCACCGCGGCCGCCGCCCGGAGCAGCACCGGGTGCCCCGCCACGGCCGGCACCGGGTTGAGGCGGGCGAACGGCAATCACTTCCGGTTTTCTGCCCAGCACGAGCGCGATGCGCCCGTCGGGATCGAACTTCACGACCTGGTTGGCCGCGGCATCGATCGTCCAGACGTTGTCCTGCGGATCGACGCGCAACCCAATGGCCGAATTGAAGCCATAGACATCCTGCCCGAGCTCGCGCACGAACTTGCCGTTCTGATCGAACTGGAACAACCGCGACCCACCCCGCGAGAAGGTCCGATTGTCGCCGAGCGTCGCGTACGGATGGCCGGTTCGGGTGTAGACGAAAATCTGTCCCTTCGAGTTGGCGCCGACGCCGGCCACCTCGCCGACGTAGATGTCGTTGGGCGTTCTAAGCAGGTCGGCCGTCGTGTCGAACGCCATCTCAGGGACCGTTGTCTGGGCAACGAGCGATGCGCCGAACGCCAGGATGGTAGCGGTGATGAATGCGGTGACTGTGCGTGACATCGGCGCCTCCTAGTTCTGACTCGTCGGCTTCATCGCCCGGGGCTTCAGCAGGATCTTCTGCGAGCGCCAGTTGTTGATTTCCGCGGTGTAGATGACGTCCGGATCGCGGCAATCCATCTGGTGCACCGTCGCGAACTGACCGGCGGCCTTGCCCGCCTTGCCGAACTTCCCGACGATGGTGCCGTCGAGCTCCATCTTGTAGATCTCGCCGGTGAATTCAGCGGCAGCGGCCGGCGCGCTATCCGGCCACGAGTTGGACACATACAAGTACTGCTTGCCTGGATTCTTCGGTCCGGGCCCGCCCGACACGCAGACGGCCCACGGGTTGCCGACGTTGCTGTAATTCGCCTTCCAGTTCAGATCGTTGTCGAGCACCTGCACGCGCGCGTTGCCCCGGTCGCCGACGTACACGTTGCCCTGGAAATCCGTCGCGATCGAGTGCGGGGTGCTGAACTGCAGGTTCTCGTTGCCGCGCGTTCCGGCCGCTTTGATGAAGCGGCCGCTCTTGTCGAACTTCACCACGCGCGCGTCGAAGTACCCATCGGAGACGAAGATGTTGCCCTGCTGATCGAACGCGACGTCGGTCTGGCGTCCGAAGCGGTATTTCGCGTTGCGCCCGTGGAAACTGCCGCCACCCGGCATGTTCGACAGCATGGCCACTGGATCCTCGCGGCGGCCGATGGTCATCAACACCCTGCCCTCAGGGCTGAACTTGACGAGCATGTCGGTGCCTTCGTCGACCGCCCAGATGTTGTCCTGCGCATCGACGCGCACCGAATGCGCGAAGGCGAAGCCGTAGTTGTTGCGCCCGATCTCGCGCACGAAGTTCCCCTGCGGTGAGTACTCGAACAGCCGCGTCTCGTACGCGCGGTGATAGATGTAAATCGTGCCCTTCGAACTGGTCGCGATGCCCATGTTCTCGCCGGTATAGATGCCCGCGGGGTTCTTGAAGAAGTTGGGCACCGCTTCGTGAGGAATGACCGCGACGTTGGTCGCGGTCGCCCGGCTCTGGGCCGCAACCGGATGAAACAGGAGCGGCGAGGCGCCCGCGAGCGCCGTCGCGACGAAGGACCACAGGACGAAGCGCTTCATGGATCTCTCCCCAGACATCTCCTAAGGCCTCCATCGTCACAAATGAAGCAAGTTTCTTCCCGTCGGCCTTAGGAGCTGTCTTAGGGCCCGCTTTCGCGGGCCGTTTACGGCCCGCCTAGCAGGGAAGCTGCGCCGCAGGCGAGCGAGTCTGGGGAGTTGAGGCGCAGCTTCACTGCTGAAGGCGAGTGGACGGAATGTCAGCGGCAATCTATCCGAGAGCCCGCACGGCCGCAAGGCTCACCGTTCAAGCTGTTGCCGGCTGCCGGAAACCCAAACCCAACTTCCCCAAGCGGCCGGCACGTTGTAAAGTCCTCCGCATGAAAAAAGCTCCATACACCCTGCCGCTCGCCGCCGCGCTGCTCGTCGCGGCGCTGACCCCCATGGCCGCGCAGACGCCCGTCGAGCTCGACGGCGCGACGATTGCCGACCTCAACGCCGCCTTCGACGCCGGGACGCTGACTTCCGAAAAGCTGGTGGCGATGTGCCTGGCGCGCATCAAGGCCTACGACCGTCAGGGGCCGGCGCTGCGGGCGGTCATCACCCTGAACCCCAAGGCGCTCGAAACCGCGCGCGCCCTCGATGCGGAGCGCAAGGCCAAGGGACCGCGCTCGCCGCTCCATGGCATTCCAATTGTGCTGAAGGACAACATCGACACCGCCGACCTGCCGACCACCGGCGGCTCGGTCCTGCTCGAGGGCTCCATCCCTCGAGACGATGCGTTCGTGGCCAGGAGGCTGCGGGCCGCGGGCGCGGTGATCGTGGCCAAGATGAACATGTCGGAGTTCGCCTCCGGCGCCGCGCACAGCTCGCTGGGCGGACAGATCCTGAACCCGCACGACCTGAGACGTTCGCCGTCTGGATCTTCAGGCGGGACCGGCGTGGCGATCGCGGCAGCCTACGCCGTCGTCGGATTGGGGACTGACACGGGCGGATCGATCCGCGGACCCTCGACCGCGAATGGGATCGTCGGCTTGAAGCCGACGCACGGCCTCGTGAGCCGCGACGGCATCATCCCGCTGGCCCTGAGCTTCGACACCGTGGGCCCGATGGCGCGCAGCGTCTCCGACGTGGCGGTGGCGCTTGGCGTGCTGACCGGCGTGGATGCGGCCGACCCCGACACCAACAAGAGCGCCGGGCGATTCGAGTCCGACTACACCAAGACGCTGAAGCCCGATGCGCTCAAGGGCGCGCGGATTGGCATCGCGCGCGACTTTCTGGGGCAGGACCAGGATGTGGACTGGGTCGTGGAAGCCGCGCTCACGGCTATGCGCCGCGCGGGAGCAACCGTCGTCGATGTGCGGTTTCCGAAGTGGCTGCTCGACGTCAAAGGTGAGTTCTACAGCGCGATCCGGTACCCGGAGTTCACCGCGCAGGTGGCCGAGTATCTCGCGACAGTGGGGCCGACATATCCCAAGACAGTCGACCAGCTCATTGATCAGGCGGCGAACGTCAACGCGCCGCGCCCCGATGGCGCGGGCCCCAACCCGGGGCGCTGGACGCTGATGAAGCGCGAAGCCGAGAGCGGGACGCTGGAAGACCATCGCTACACCGCCGTGCGCGATCACGCGCTGGCGCTGGTCCGCGCGGTTGTCGAGGGTGTCTTCGCGTCCCAGAAGCTGGACGCCATCGTCTATCCGACCTCGCCGCGACGGCCGCCACTGCTCGCCTCGCCGCCCGATGTGCCGGGCGGCGGCGGCACATCGGCCTCTAACATTGCCAATCTCACGGGATTCCCCGATCTGATCGTCCCGGCGGGGTTCACCGGCGACGACCTTCCGGTGGGGCTCTCGTTTCTGGGGCAGGCGTTCACCGAGTCGAAACTGCTCGCGCTCGGGTACAGCTTCGAGCAGGCGACGCGCGCGCGCCGGCTCCCGGTGCACACGCCGCGGCTTCCGGGGGAGACGATTGTGGTGCCGCCACGCCGGCCGACATCGTCGCAGGAGCCCAGGTAGCGCCTGCCTTCCGCCTAAAGGCGGAAGCCACAGAAAATCGCCGACCTTCCGCCTGAAGGCGGAAGCCACGAGAGAGTCGCCTGAGAGAGGCCTGAGGCGGAAGCCATGAGAGAGTTCGCCGACGTCTGAACGCAAACCCAGCTGGGGTAGCGTTTGACGGGCGTTTGAGTAGTATAGAGCGCGTCGTTTCCCGGAACGGGCTCCATACGCCGAGAGGAGGAGGCATGAAAGCCACGGCCTTCCGTTTCATTGCGGCGGCGTTCCTTGCGTTCGGCCCGGGCGCCACGCCGGCCGCCACGCAGATCACCACCGGCACCGTGACCGGCACCATCAAGGACATCCAGGGCGGCGTCGTGCCCGGCGCGACGGTTGTTCTCATCAGCGAAGCGCGCGGTACCCGCTCGGCGCCGGCGATCACGAACGCGACCGGCGACTACGTGTTCCCGAACACGACGGCCGACACCTATACGATCGAAGTGACGATGGACGGGTTCCGCACGCTCACGCGCGCCGGTGTCGTGGTGAGCGCCGGCGAGCGCGTCTCGGTCCCGATCCTGACGCTCGAACCGGGTGGAACGCAGGAAGTCGTGACCGTCACGGCGGAGTCGCCGGTAATCCAGGCGTCGAGCGGCGAGCGATCGTTCGCGATCACCACCGAGCAGATCCAGAACCTCCCGATCAACCGCTCCAACTTCGCAACGCTCACCGTCTTCACTCCCGGAGTCGTAGCGGGAGGCGCCTCTGCGGTCGCCACACGCCTCGGCGGCGCCGGTCAGAATAACATCATGATGGACGGCATCTCCGCGATGGATACGGGGAACAACGGCCTGATGCTGGCCATGAACGTGGAATCGATCGGCGAGGTCAAGGTCCTCACGCAGGGGTACCAGGCGGAGTACGGCCGATCGAGCGGCTTGCAGATTACCGCGGTGACCAAGAGCGGCACGAACCGCTTCCGCGGGTCCGTCTACGACGTCGAACGCAATTCGAAGTGGAACGCGAATAGCTGGGTGAATACGAAAAACGGGGATCCGAAACCGAAGACCGAGGAAAAGGACTTCGGGTACTCCATCGGGGGCCCAGTGGGCAAACCCGGAGGAAACAACAAGCTGTTCTTCTTCTACGCCCACGAATACCGTCCACGAAACAATCCGATCAACAACGGGAACCCGATCCGGCTGCGGGTGCCGACGGCGCTCGAGCGCGCCGGCGATTTTTCAGAGACCTGGGGCACCAACACCAACGGCGAGTCGACGGGGGTGCTGAATCCGTACATCAAGGATCCGCTGTCGACCTCGCCGTGCAACGCGACCAATACGGCGGGGTGCTTCCAATCCGGCGGCGTGATCGGCAGGATACCGGCGGACCGTTTGTACCCGCTGGGCCTCGCCATCCTCAATCGTTATCCGCTGCCAAACAAGATCCAAGAGATCAACACGACTTTCACCTATCAAGTCGGCGGCGGCGCGGGATTCCCCGATCTGCCGCGGATCGAAAACCTCATCCAGCAGCCGGCCACGCGTCTCGACTACCAGATGTCTCCAAAGCTCCGCCTGACGTGGAAGTACTCCGGTCAGCGCGGGCGCCGGCTGATCACGCCCGGGCTGATTCCGGGGTTCACCGATGTAAAGACGCCGTATCCGTTCATCACCAACTATGCGACGACCGTGAATTACACGCTGAACGCCACGACGTACCTCGAAGGCACGTATGGGTTCATCCGGAACGAGCTCACGGGCGGCAACGAAGGCGGCGTCCTGATTACTGAGTCGTCGAACCGCCTCAACGACCTGGCCGCCTTTCCCCTGCTCTATCGCGATGCCGGCGTCGTCAACCCGGGGTATTACGCGTTCGAGGTGATGCAGGATGTGAAGCCGCCTTTCTGGGACGGCACGCGCCTGAATCTCCCGCCGGTATTCGGGTGGGGCAACCGCATCGGGTCCCCTCCGCCCAATCAGCGCTATCC
>JACQTH010000437.1 GCA_016210935.1 Acidobacteriota bacterium
CGGAAGGCGACGGCGGCGCCCAGTCGCGTCCTCCAGAGATCGAGGTCGGCCGGCTCGTCCGACCGCGTCAGCATCCGCAGCGAGATTTGTGACTGCGCACTGAAGAGCGCGCGGCCGACGATGCGCCCGCGCGGCCCGCGGACCAGCACCGTGTCGCCGCTCGCGGCCCGTGCCTCGACCACGTCGCCGCGATAGATCCACAAATGACCGGCGGCGACGCGCGCTTCACCGCGCGCCGTGATGATCGCAGTCGGCGTCATGGGGTCATCACCGTACCATCATTGTCGTGGCTTCTGGCTTCACATTCTCGTGGCTTCCGGCTTTAGCCGGAAGACTGTCGCCGATCGTCACTCCGCCTGAAGGCGGAAGCCACGTACTCCTCGGAAGCCACGAAGAAAAATGCGGTGTAAACTTGTCGCCGTACATGCGAGTGGCGATTGGCGCCGACCACGCCGGCTTTCTCCTGAAAGAACACCTCAAGCAGACGCTGCAGCGCCTCGGCCACACCATCGACGATCACGGGACGCACAGCGAGGAGCCCGTGGACTATCCCGCAATCTGCGCCGCGGTCGCGCGCGCCGTCGCCGACGGCCGCGCCGATCGAGGCCTTCTCCTGGGCGGCAGCGGTCAGGGCGAGCAGATCGCCGCGAACAAGATCCCCGGCATCCGCGCGGCGCTGTGCAACGATCTCTATACGGCCCGCCTGTCGCGGCAGCACAACGACGCCAATATCATCACGATGGGTGGACGGGTCGTGGCCTTCGGGCTCGCCGACGAAATCCTGGCGCTCTGGCTGGACACGCCGTTCGATGGCGGTCGCCATCAGCGGCGCGTCGACCAGATCACCGCGCTCGAGCAGAAGAGCCCGGCTGAAGCCGGGCACTACGAGACAGAATAGCGAAGGACCCCGATGCGTACCCCTGCGTCCGAAAACGTCCTCTCCCTGATGCAACGATCGCTTGCCGACGTCGACCCCGAGGTGGCCCGCGCCATCAGATCGGAAACGGTCCGGCAGGCCGAGGGACTCGAGCTGATCGCCTCCGAGAACTTCGTCAGCACCGCCGTGATGGAGGCGGCCGGCTCCGTCTTCACGAACAAGTACGCCGAGGGGTATCCAGGGCGGCGCTACTACGGCGGCTGCGAGTTCATGGACGTCGTCGAGACGCTCGCCATCTCGCGCGCGAAGGCGCTCTTCGGCGCGGAGCATGCGAACGTGCAACCCCACTCGGGTGCGCAGGCCAACATGGCGGTGTATTTCACGCTGTTGAAGCCGGGCGACACCGTTCTCGGACTGAACCTGTCACACGGGGGACATCTGACCCATGGGCACCCGCTGAACTTCTCCGGCAAGCTGTACACGATCGTTCCGTACGGCGTCCGGCGGGACGATGAGCGGCTCGATTATGACGAGCTCGGACGGCTCGCCGAAGAACACAAGCCGAAGATGATCATGGTGGGCGCCAGCGCCTACCCGCGCATCATCGATTTCGCCCGCATCCGAACGATTGCCGACCAGACGGGTGCCGTCGTCGTGACCGACATGGCGCACATTGCAGGACTCATCGCCGCCGGTCTTCATCCCAGCCCGGTTCCCCATTCGGAGTTCGTGACCACGACCACGCACAAGACCTTGCGCGGTCCGCGTGCCGGAATCGTCTTGTGCCGCGCGGCGTTCGCCAAGGATCTCGACCGGAGCGTGTTTCCCGGAGTCCAGGGCGGCCCGCTGATGCACGTCATCGCGGCAAAAGCCGTGTGCCTGAAGGAGGCGGCGGAGCCGGCCTTTGCGGCGTACCAACGCCAGATTGCGGCCAACGCCCGGCGCCTCGCGGACGCCCTCATCGCGAAGGGCTTCCGGCTCGTGAGCGGCGGCACGGATACGCATCTGATGCTCGTGGACGTCGTATCGAAAGGCCTCACCGGCAAGGTCGCGGAGGCCGCCCTCGGCCGCGCGGGCATCACGGTCAACAAGAACACGATCCCGTTCGATCAGAACCCGCCGCTCGTGGCGAGCGGGATTCGGATCGGGACCCCGGCGGTCACGACGCGCGGCATGGGCGAGCGCGAGATGGAAACGATCGGCGAGCTCATCGCGCGTGTCCTGACGTCCCCCGAGGATGAGCGCACGATTGCGATGGTGAAGGACGAAGTCCAGACCCTGTGCCGGAACTTCCCGCTGTACCCCGAACGATTGAGCTGACAACGGCGTCGGAACGCGTCTTCGATCGCGACGGCGCGCTCGCGCAGGCGCTGCCACACTTCGAGCTGCGGCCCGGACAGCGGGAGATGGCCGCGGCTGTGGCTGGCGCCTTCGAGCACGGCCGCGTGCTGATTGCCGAAGCCGGCACCGGAACCGGCAAGACGCTCGCGTACCTCGTTCCCGCCATCCTCAGCAGACGCCGCGTCCTGATTTCGACCGGCACCAAGAACCTGCAGGAACAGATTTTCTTCAAGGACGTCCCGGTTCTTCGAAAGACCCTCGGCGTCCCGTTCAAGGCCACGTACATGAAGGGGCGGGCGAACTACTTGTGTCTGCATCGGTTCGCCACGTTCAAGTCCGACCTGTCGATCGGACACCCGGCGGAGCGACTTTTCCTGCCGGTCATCGAGGAATGGGCCGCGCGCACTGAAACAGGAGACCGCGCGGAGCTGGAGAATCTTCCCGAGGAGGTGTCGTTCTGGAACGACATCTCCGCCACCGCGGATCACTGTCTCGGGTCGGAGTGCCCGCAATACCAGGAATGCTTCGTCACGCGGATGCGCCAGGCCGCGACGGAATCGGACATCGTCGTGGTGAATCATCATCTGTTGTGCGCGGACGCCGCCGTCCGGCACAGCTCGTTCGGAGAAGTCATCCCGGCGTGCGGATCGATCGTGCTGGACGAGGCGCACCAACTGGAGGATGTCGTCACGCAATACTTCGGACTGTCCGTGAGCAACTACCGGCTCGACGAGTTGGTGCGCGACGGCCTTCGCCTGGTCACGACACAGCCGGAGAAGAGGCTGAAGCAGCGCCCGCCTCTTCCGCCTAAAGGCGGAAGCCACGAAGACATCGGCGGAAACCACGAAGAGATCGCCGCAAGCCACGATGACCAAGCTCAAGCGTGGTCCCACGAAGAAGGGCCGCGCATCGATGATGTCGGCGGGCGGGTGTGGGCGGCGCTGGACGGTCTGCGCCTTGAATCGCAGGGGTTGTTCGCCGCGCTGGCGGCGCTCCGCGATCGGCTCCAGGTTTCACGCGGGCGAGCCGGCGAAACGCCGCTGCGGCCCGGGCCGACAGTCGGTGACGATCGTGTGCGTCTCGAGCCCGATGTCGTGAAACCGGTCAGCGGTCACGCGGATCGGCTGATGGCGGCGCTCGACGGCCTCGAAGTCAGTATCACGCTCCTCAAGAATCCGCCGGAGGACGCGCTGGCCATCGCCCGCCGCGCGCACGAAATCTGCGACGACCTGCGGTTCCTGATCAAAGCCAACGAGCCGGGATACGTGTTCTTCCTCGAGTCGCGCGGGCGCGGCATCTTCCTGCGTGCGGCGCCCATCGACGTCTCGGACATCGTTCGCGACGTGTTGCTGAAGGACAAACGCGGCGTCGTGTTTACATCCGCGACCCTGTCGGTCGGCGGGTCGTTCGACTATTTCAGGAGTCGTCTTGGCCTTCGCGAGGCCCACGAGCTCCGTCTCGCCTCGGAGTTCGACTACGAGCGCCAGGCGATCCTGTACCTGCCCAAGCGGATGCCTGATCCACGTTCGGCGGCGTTTGCTGACGCCGCCATCCGGGAGATCGCGGAGATTCTCACGCGAACAAGCGGACGTGCGTTCGTCCTCTTTACCAGCTACGCGATGTTGCGTGCGACCGAGGGCCACTTGCGCGGGCGGCTTCCCTACCCGATCCTTGTCCAGGGCGAAGCGCCTCGTTCGACGCTGCTCGATCAGTTCCGGTCGATTCCCCATACGGTGCTCCTTGCCACGGCGAGCTTCTGGCAGGGCGTCGACGTCGCCGGCGAGGCGCTGAGCTGCGTGATCGTCGACAAGCTGCCGTTCGTGTCGCCGTCGGACCCCATCACGGCGGCCCGGATTGATGCGATCCTCTCGCGCGGCGGATCTCCCTTCCAGGAGTATCAGATCCCGATCGCCATCCTGGCCTTGCAGCAGGGCCTGGGAAGGCTCATCCGGCACCGGCAGGATCGCGGGGTGCTGGCGGTTCTCGATCCGCGCCTCCGGACCAAGGCCTACGGCGGGCAGTTTCTGGCGTCGCTGCCGCCCGCCCCGGTGACAACGGACTTGACCGCCGTCGAGCGGTTTTTCAGTGGCGTGGAACCGATCTAGACTTGACAATGAGGGTGCCTGAAGTGCCTGGGGTGCCTAACGTACCGAGTGTGCAATTAGGCCGTCGCACTCGAGGCACTCAAGGCACCCTAGGCACTCTTCCCCACTTATCGGAGGTCCTCCTATGAATCGCACGGCTCATCGGCTCGTCGCGATCGTTCTCACGGTCTTCGTCTCGTCCATTGGCTTCGCGGGTCCGGCAGTGGCCCAATCAACCGGAATGGTGAAAGGCAAGGTCGTCGACGGCGAAGGAAAGCCCGTCGAGGACGCCAAGGTCACCATCTCGTTCAAGGAGGGCGTCAACCGCACCTACGACACGAAGACGAACAAGCGCGGCGAATTCATTCAGATCGGTCTGCAGAGCGGAAACTACTCCGTGACGGCCGAAAAGCAGGGCGTCGGCACCCAAACCTTCGACGTGCGCGTGCGTGCGGGGAACCCCGTGGAAGTCAATTTCCAGTTGACGCCGAGTGCCGCGGCAGCGGCGTCAGGAGTGGCGGAGGCGCTCAAGAAAGTGTTCGACGAGGGCGTGCTCGCCAGCAAAGCGGGCAACCACGACGAGGCCATCGCGAAGTTCCAGGAAGCCTCCGCGATGCTGCCGAACTGCTTCGACTGCTACTACAACATCGGCTTCGCGCACTCGCAGAAGAAGGAGTACGACAAGGCCGAAGAGGCGTTCAAGAAAGCGATCGAGATGAAGCCGGACTTCGCGAATGCGTACACCGGGCTCGCGACCGTCTACAACGCGCAGAAGAAGTTCGAAGAGGCCGCGCAGGCGAGCGCCAAGGCGACCGAGCTGTCGGGCGCAGCCGGCGGCGGTGGCAGCGCCGAGGCCTATTACAACCAGGGCGTCATCCTGTGGAACGGCGGCAAGATTCCCGAAGCGAAGAAGCAGTTCGAAGAGGCGATCAAGATCGACCCGAACCA
>JACQTH010000430.1 GCA_016210935.1 Acidobacteriota bacterium
GCGCTCGCGGCCGCCCTTGGCAGGCTTCCCTACACCGTTCCGGCCGATTTCGGGCGAATCGAGCGGACGCTGATCGAGTTGTCCGAGCGCCACGCGCAAGACGCAGGAGCGGTTCGCGACCCGCCCCTGCTGGGCATCGCTCGTGGATTCGAATCTCTGTTCCGGCGGCTGATGCGGCAGCAGAAGTCCGCCGAGCTAGGACCAACCGGCGACGCGGTGGCCTATCTGAAGCAGGTCGCGGGCGATCGGCCGCGACGGCTGGCGCTGGCGGCCTTGGTGGCCGTCGCACGCGTCGACGCCGCGACCGCGAAACAGGCCCTGGCGCACACTGACGCTCAGGTCAGGCGTCTGGCGATGGTGGCGGCCGGGTCGGCCGACCAGCCGATCGCTCGAGCCGAACGTCTCGCGCTGGCCAGTGCCGGACTCAACGACCGCGATCCGCACGTCAGATACGAAGCGGCGGTCGCGTACGGCCGCCTCCTTCCGGAAGCGAGCTGTAGTCCCGTGTTTCGCGCGCTCGACGATCTCGATGATCATGTCGCGCTGGCGGCGATCGATCTGCTCGGCGCCGGGTGTCCGGAACGGGCGCGCGCCGCCAGCGAGCTGGAGGTCATCGCCGGCGGATTGTCGCCAGGCCGTACGGGCGACTGGCATCGAGCCACCCACGCGTTGGTCGCGCTGGCGCGGGTCGATCCCGCAAGCGGATCGCGCCTGCTGCCGCGATTCTCTCGAAGCGCGATCTGGCAGGTGCGGATGTACGCGGCCCGTGCCGCGGGCGCCCTCAAAGACGAGGCGGCGCTCGAGCGGCTGGCGATCGATGAGCATGACAACGTCCGCGACGCCGCCGTCCGCGCATTGAATGCCGTCAGCGGGCACAAGGCCGATCGGTTGTACGTGGCGGCGCTCCGGAGCCGCGATCTCCAACTGGTGATCACGGCGGCGGAGGCGCTTGCCGGGACGCCGCAGCCGTCGGCGGCTGTTCCGGCGCTGCTCGACGCGCTTCAGCGCGTGACCGCGGAGCGGAAAGACACGTCGCGCGACACCCGGCTCGCGCTTCTGGAGCGGCTCCAGGAGCTCGGATCGCGCGAGCACGTCGCGGCGCTGCAACCGTACCTTTCCGATTTCGACCCGCGCATCGCGGCGCGTGCCGCCGAGATCCTCTCGAAATGGACCGGCACGCCGCAGGCGCCCGCGACCACTCGTCTCGAACTACTTCCCGCCCCGTCGGTCGATGAGCTCGGGTCGCTGCCGCGACGAGCCCGACTCGTCATGCGCGGGGGCGGCACCCTGGAACTCGCGCTCTTTCCGGAGGAGGCGCCCGTGACCGTGGCGCGCGTCGTGCGCCTGGCCCGCGCGGGCTACTACCACGGGCTCACCTTTCACCGGGTGGTGCCGAACTTCGTCATTCAGGGCGGCAGCCGCGGCGCCAACGAATACGTGGGAGACGCGCGATACCTGCGCGACGAGGTCGGCCGGCTGACGCATGCCCGGGGCACCGTCGGCATCTCCACGCGCGGCCGCGATACCGGCGACGCGCAGCTCTTCATCAACCTGGCCGACAATCCTCGATTGGATCACCAATACACCGTGTTTGCGGAGGTCACGCGCGGCCTCGACGTCCTCGTTCGCATCCTCGAAGGGGATGTGATTGAGAGGATGGAGATTTGGTGAGTAGGGATGCCGCCTGAATCATGCAGCACTTGTGGTTCAGAGCGGCGAAAACTAGCCAAAAACAACCGTTCTGCGATGGCAAGCCGGTTGCTCCCTGGGATCGACGGGGACAACCACCATGCCTGTTCGCCTGATACGAATCGCTGCAACGCTGCTCCTGATGTCGCTTGGAACAGTGGTGCAGGCGCAACCGCGCTCGGATCTCCCTCCGCCACGGATCGCTCGGGGAGACCTTTGGGGGAGTCTCGGCTGGTTCAATGCCGACAAGGGCCAGGAAACCGGCGGGCGCGCGTCCTATTCCAATGACTGGTACAACCGATCGTTGTGGGGCGGCGCCGGCGCGTCCTATTACTGGACCGATCATTGGAAGACCGAGGTCGAAGTCGGCGGCCACACCGAAGGGCTGGTGCGAGGGCAGCGACCACTTGCCACGCCGGTTCCGGAGGTCGGCTACCTCCCATTCATCTACATGGAACATCGGTACCTCGATCGCACGGTTTCCATCGGACAGTCGTATCAGTTTCTGCGCAACGCGTGGGCGCATCCGTTCGTCGGCGCGGGGGTCAATCTGGATTGGGAGCGGCACTCGTTCGTGACACCGCGCCAGACCGTCTATACGCGGCCCCCGGACAATCGGGAGATCGTGTTGATCAATGGGTCGAGCGGCCGCGAAGGACGATTCAAACCCAAGGCGTTCGTCATAGGCGGGGTCAAGGCGTACTTTACGGAGCGCGGGTATTTCAGGACCGATCTGAAACTCGCCGGGGTGAACGGCGTGGAACAGGTCGTGGTGCGGTTCGGCTTGGGGTTCGACTGGTGAGCGCGCTCCCCGTACGTGGCTTCCGGCTTCAGCCGGAAGGGAGGCGCGGCTGATCTTCCGCCGCGCATCCGCGCAATCGATGGAATTTGACACCAGTCGCATCGAACGGCTCAAGGCGGAAGCCACGAAGAGTATCCGGCGAACAGGTGAACTATGAGATGGGGAACATGTCGCGCGCTGGCGATTCTGCTCTCAGTAGTGA
>JACQTH010000431.1 GCA_016210935.1 Acidobacteriota bacterium
GTGACGGACGCCGAGGTGACGGTCGCGTTCTTCATGCCGGCCATGCCGACGATGAACATGCCGGCGATGCGGAACGACGCGAAGCTGTCGCACGCCGGCGGTGGCACCTATCGAGGACCGGGGCAGGTGATGATGGCCGGCCGCTGGGAGGTGAGCGTGCTGGTCAGCCGGAGCGGACAGCGCATCGGTGCGCACCAGTTGACCGTGGTGGCGCGATGAGCATTGAACGAATCATCGACTGGTGCGCGGCGAATCGGTTCCTCGTCTTCACGGGCACGCTCGTGCTGACGCTCTGGGGCCTCTGGGCCATGACGCGCACGCCGCTCGACGCCGTGCCCGACATCTCCGACGTGCAGGTGATCGTCTCGGCCGAGTGGATGGGTCGCAGCCCCGACCTGATCGAAGACCAGATCACGTATCCCATCGTCACCGCACTGATCTCGGCGCCGCGCGTGCGGACCGTCCGGGGGTTCACCGACTTCGGCATCTCCTACGTCTACGTGATTTTCGAGGACGGCACGGATATCTACTGGGCGCGAAGCCGCGTCGTCGAGTACCTGCAGGGGATCCGCGGGCGCCTGCCCGAGGGCATCAATCCCATCATTGGGCCGGATGCGACGGGTGTCGGCTGGGTGTTCGAGTATGCGCTCGTCGACGAGACGGGCCAGCACAATCTGGCCGAGCTGCGGGGCTTTCAGGACTGGTACCTGCGGTACTGGCTGGCGAGCGTCCCCGGCGTCTCCGAGGTGGCCAGCATCGGCGGCTTCGTCAAGCAATACCAGGTGAACCTGGATCCCAACAAGCTTGCCGCGTACGACCTCTCCGTCAAGGACGTCACGAATGCGATCCGCGCGAGCAACAACGATGTCGAAGGGCGCCTGCTCGAGTTCGCCGGCCGCGAATACATGGTACGGGGCCGGGGCTATCTCAAGTCGGTGGCGGACATCGAGCAGGTCTCGCTGGGCGCGACCCAGGCCGGGACGCCCATTCGGGTGCGCGACGTGGCCGACGTGCGGCTCGGCCCCGACATCCGACGCGGCGTGGCTGAGCTCGACGGCACAGGAGAGGTCGTCGGCGGCATCGTCGTCATGCGGTTCGGCGAGAACGCGCTCAACGTGATCGATCGGATCAAGGCGAAGCTGCGCGAGGTGCAGGGCGCGCTGCCGGCCGGCGTCACGATCGTCCCGACGTACGACCGCTCCTGGCTGATTGGCGAGTCGATCGACACGTTGCGCCGTACCTTGATCGAAGAGTCGATCGTCGTCTCGCTGGTCATCATCATCTTCCTGTTCCACTTCAGGTCGGCGCTCATCCCGATCCTGGCGCTTCCCATTGCGGTCGCCGCGTCGTTCATTCCGATGTACTACCTCGACGTCACCTCGAACATCATGTCGCTGGGCGGCATCGCGCTGGCGATCGGTGTACTGGTCGACGCGTCGATCGTCATGGTGGAGAACGCGTACCGGCACGTCTCGGAGCCTGGAGACGATGAGCCCGCGCCGTCGATCGAACACCAGCCGCGGGTCGTCATCCGGGCGGCGAAACAGGTCGGGCGCGCGATCTTCTTCTCCCTGGCGATCATCATCATCTCGTTCGTGCCCGTCTTCCTCCTCGAAGCGCAGGAAGGCCGCATGTTCCGGCCGCTGGCGTTCACGAAGACTTTCGCGATGGTCTTCGCGTCCCTGCTGTCGATCACGTTGGTGCCGGTCCTGATGACGATATTCATCCGCGGCCGGAAGCTCAGGCCCGAGTCCGTGAACCCGGTGTCGCGCTTCTTCAACTGGTTCTACGCGCCGATCATCCGGCTCGCGATGCGGTGGAAGTGGACCGCGCTCCTCCTCAACTTCGCGGTGGTGCCGATGACGGTCCTCTTCCTGTACTTGCCCTCGCCCGCCACCGGGCAGCGGCTGGGCAGCGAGTTCATGCCGCCCCTCTTTGAAGGCTCGATGCTCTACATGCCGACCTCCCCGCCGGGCCTTTCGGTGACCGAGGCCACGCGGCTGCTGCAGATCCAGGATCGCCTGCTGCGCCGGTTCCCCGAAGTGGAGCGGGTATTCGGCACGGTGGGCCGTGGCACGACCCCGACGGACAACTCGCCGATGGGCATGGTGAACACCACCGTGATGCTCAAGCCGCGGGAAGAGTGGCGTCCAGGCATGACGATGGAGAAGCTGCAGGCCGAGATGGACGCCGAGCTCCAGTTCCCGGGATTTCCCAATGTCTGGACGCAGCCGATTCGAAACCGGCTCGACATGTTGCTGACGGGGATCAAGACGGCGGTAGGTCTCAAAGTCTTCGGGTCCGATCTGAACGTCATTCAGGATCTCGGCCGTCAGCTCGAACGGATCCTGCAGGACATTCCCGGCACGCGCAGTGTCTACGCGGAGCGCGTCGCGCAGGGCTACTTCACCGATATCCGCATCGATCGGGAAGCGATCGCGCGTCTCGGCCTGACCGTCGAGGACGTTCAGGACGTGATTCAGTCGGCGCTGGGCGGCGAGAACATCACGACCACGATCGAAGGGCGTGAGCGCTACCCGGTGAACGTGCGGTACGCGCGCGACTTCCGCGAGAACCTCCCGGCGCTCGAGCGCGTGCTCGTGAAGACGCCGATGGGCGCCCACGTCCCGCTCGGGCAGCTCGCTGAGATCACGTTGACGGCCGGTCCGGCGATGATCCGCGACGAGGACGGACAGCTGGCCGGTTATGTCTACGTGGATATCGCGACGAGCGATATCGGCGGCTACGTCGACCAGGCGAAGCGCGCAGTCGAGCAGGGCTTGAAGCTGCCGCCCGGCTACACGCTCCAATGGACCGGCCAGTACGAGTTCCAGGTCCGCGCACGCGAGCGCCTGCAGATTCTGATCCCAATCGTCTTCTTCATCATCTTCATGCTGCTCTACATGACCTTCCACTCGGCCTCGGAGGCGAGCATCGTGATGCTGTCGGTCGTGTACGCCATGACGGGCGGCGTCATCCTGCAGTGGCTGCTCGGCTACAACTTCTCGGTGGCGGTGTGGGTGGGCTACATCGCGCTCTACGGCGTGGCGGTGCAGACCGGTGTGGTGATGGTCGTGTACTTGCACGAGGCGCTCGATAAGCGGCTGCGCCGGGGCGGTGACATCGGCCCGCGCGACATCCTGGACGCGACCATGGCCGGGTCCGTGCTCCGGCTGCGGCCGAAGCTGATGACGGTCAGCGTCGTGATGGCCGGGCTCATCCCGATCATGTGGAGCACGGGCGTGGGGTCGGACGTGATGAAGCCGATCGCGGCGCCGATCATCGGCGGCATGGTGACCTCGACCATTCACGTGCTCATCATTACGCCGGTCATCTTCTACATCATGAAGCTGCGCGCCCTGCGCAAGGGAACGCTGAAGGTTTCCGGAATGACGCTGTAAGCACCAACATCGGGTGGAGCGATGAAGGAAATCAAAGCCTACATCCGTGAAAGCAAGCTGGATGAGGTCGGTCGGGCGCTTCGCGACGCGGGTGCGCACGCCGTGACGGCGGTCAAAATCGTGCCGATGGGTGCAGAGGTCGAGCCCGAGTTCGTGGACATCTCGCAGGCCGTGCCCATGAGGCACTTCGCGCCGATGGTGAAGCTGGAGCTGGTGTGCGAAGACCGCCAGGTGGGCAAGTACGTGGACATCGTTCGGGAGCACGCGCAGACCGGTGATCGGGGCGACGGGGTGATCTTCGTCTCGGACGTCGAGCAGGCGGTACA
>JACQTH010000432.1 GCA_016210935.1 Acidobacteriota bacterium
GGCCCCTTGGTACTCCAGGCACTTTAGGCACTCTAGGCACTTTAGGCACCCTACACTTCCTCCACTTCCACCCCTGCCTTCTCCGCCTTGGCTGCCGCGATAATCTTCCCCTGCAGGTGGCCGGGCACCTCCTCGTAGTGCGAGTACTCCATGTGATAGGAGCCGCGGCCGCCCGTCGCTGACGTCAGCTGCTGCTCGTAGGTCAGCATCTCCGCCATCGGGACCTGCGCCTTGATGATCGTCGTGCCGCCACGCGTGTCCATGCCCGAGATGCGCCCGCGCCGGCCGTTCAGATCCCCCATCAAATCGCCGGCGTACTCGCTCGGCGCGTACACCTCCACGTTCATGATCGGCTCGAGGAGCGTCGGCCGCGCGCGTGCCATGGCGTCCTTGAAGGCGAGCGATCCCGCGAGCCGGAACGACAACTCGTTCGAGTCGACGGCATGGAACTGTCCGTCGTAGAGTTCCACCTTGAAGTCCACGACCGGGTATCCGGCGAGGAATCCGCGCATTCTGGAATCCTGGATCCCTTTTTCGACGGCCGGGATGAACTGGCGCGGAATCGAGCCGCCGAAGATATCGTCCACGAACTCGAAATCCGACCCTCTGGGCAGCGGCATCATCCGAATCTTGCAGTCGCCGAACTGGCCGTGACCGCCGGTCTGTTTCTTGTGCCGGCCGTGCGCTTCCGTGGCGGCGGTAATGGTCTCGCGGTACGGGATTCGCGGCGGCTTCAGGTTCACCTCGACGCCGAACCGCCGCTTCAACTTCGCGACGGTGACCTCGATGTGCATCTGGCCCTGACCCGACAGCAGCAGCTCCTTGGTCTGCGCATCCCGATGGTAGCTGATTGAGGGGTCCTCCTCCTGGACGCGCTGCAGCGAGGTGCTGATCTTTTCCTCGTCGCCGCGGCTCTTGGGCTCGATGGCGTACGACAGAACGGCCTCGGGGAATTTCATCGGCGGGTAGACGATCGTGTCGTTCTTGTCGCCGAGGGTGTCGCCGGTCTGCGTGTCCTTCAACTTCGGCACGGCCCCGAGGTCGCCTGCGCGGATTTCGGGGACCTCCGATTGGGCCTTGCCCTGCAACAGCACGATGTGGGCCATCCGTTCCGCCGCGTCTCTCGTGAGGTTGTGCAGCGACGCGTCCGCCTTCACCGCGCCCGACATCACGCGAAACAGCGTGATGCGTCCGGCGAACGGGTCCGCGATGGTCTTCCACACGAAGACGGACGTCGGTCCGTCGCTCTTCACCTCGCGCGTCCGTTCTTCGTTCGTCTTGCGATCGAGCGCGCGCACCGGTTGTCCGGCCGGGGAGGGGAGGTAGGACACGATCGCGTCGAGGAGCGGCTGCACGCCGATGTTCGACAGCCCCGACGTGCAGAACAGCGGATAGAGCCGGCGCTCGCGGATGGCGCTCTGCAGACCGGTGACGAGCTCGTCCTGCGTCAGCGTGCCTTCGGCGAAGAACTTCTCCATCAGCGCGTCATCGACCTCGGCGACCATCTCGACGAGGGCTTCGCGCGCGGCGCGCGCGGCGTCTGCGAGATCCGCGGGCACTTCTGATTCCGACGTCTTGCCGGAGCCGTCCGCGGCGAACCGACAGGCCTTCATCGCGACCAGGTCCACGACGCCCCCGAAATCCTTTTCTTCGCCGATCGGGAGCTGGATCGGCATGACCGTCCGGCCGAAGGTTCCACGCAGGGAGTCGAGCGTTCGATCGAGGCTCGCGCGCTCACGATCCATCCGGGTCAACACCACGAAGCGGGGCAGCTCCAGCTCGTCGGCCATCGCCCAGACCTTCTCGGTCTGGACCTCGATGCCCGCGACGGCGTCGACGCACACGAGGGCGGCGTCGGCGACGCGCATCGCCGCGCGGGTGTCGCTCAGGAAGTTCGCAAAACCCGGCGTGTCGAGGATGTTGATTTTCTGTTTCGCCCACTCGGCGAAGGCCAGGCCGGTTGAGAGCGTGTGCTTGCGGGCGATCTCTTCTTCATCGAAATCGGTCGCCGTTGTTCCTTCGTCGACCCGCCCGAGCCGGTTCATCATCCCGGTATCGAAGAGCACGGCGGCGACCAGCTGCGTCTTGCCCGATCCGCCGTGGCCGACGATGGCCACGTTGCGGAGACTTGCCGTGTCGAAAACCTTCATAGGGGGTACCCTCCGGTCAGCTGTCAGCTGTCGGCTGTCAGCTTTCAGCACGAATTTGCTTCGTCGATAGTACTCAAGTTCACAGGCCGAGCCCAACGCCACGTGCAGAAACCGCCGACATTCGAGGTCGCCCGCACGGCCGCATCCCTCTGCGATATAGCCTCAAGATTCTGATCCCGTGGCCGATTGTTGTCCAGGAGGAGATGCCCGCGTGGATGCCCGCTCACCTTGTGCGTGGTTGAAGCTCGACGACCTTCACATCCCAATGCTGCCGGACATGGCGGCCCGCGTCATCGCGCTGGCGTCCGAGCCCGACGTGTCGATCGCCCGCCTGGCCCACCTCATCTCGAAAGACCCGGCGCTGACGACCCGCATGTTGGGATTCGCCAACTCGGCCTATTTCTCGCCGGCACAGGAGATCACGACGCTGACACAATCCATCCTCATGCTGGGCATCGCGGCCGTGCGGAACGTGGTGCTCACCGTGAGCTTTGCGTCACGGATGTACGAGGCGCGCGTCCTGGGGTCACAGGGCCGCTGCTACTTCGATCACGGCATCGGCACCGCGTACGCCGCGCGCGTGGTCGCCGACCGTGTGGGGGCGTCGAGCGACGAGGCGTTTCTTGCAGGATTGCTGCACGATGTCGGCAAGCTGGTGATCCTGCGGCAGGCCTACTGGCATGGCAAGCGATCGGGCACCGCGATTGCGCAGGACGAACTGCAAGCGGTTCTCGATGACATGCACACGATCGTCGGAGGGTTGACCGTCCGGCACTGGAAGTTACCCGAGAGTCTGTACGAGCCAATCGTCTGCCATCACGACTATCGTCAGGCGTCCACTCACCTGAAGGAGGCCGCGGTCGTCTACCTGGCGAACCTCCTGAGTCATCGGTATGGATTGGGTTGTGAGGCCGAGCAGATGGACGTTCTGAAGGACCCCGTCTGCCGCGAGCTCGGCATCACGGTGCAGGCGCTCACGTCGTTCGACGCGCACATCCCCGGATTGTTCCAGGTCGCGCGGGATATGGTGGCGTGAAGCTGACCGAGGTTCTTCACGGAGGTTCGTGCACGAAGCTTTGAACGAGGGGTCGTTGACGAAGGTTCAACGAAGGTCAGTGCACGGAGATTCGAACACAGGAGCTTCTTGGGAGGGCAGAGTCGCGCTGGGGATGGGAGCCTGTACGCCCGCCCGAGCGCCGGCTCCGTCCGCCGGAAGCTCGATCGCGAACCGACTCCCTGACGGATCGGAACCTTCCAGTACCAAGCTTCCGCCGTGGGATTCGACGATGAGCCGCGCCACGGTCAGACCGAGCCCCGCGGCGGCGCCCGCCGCGCCCGTCGAGAAAAACGGGTCGAAAATCCTGGGCTGGAGATCTGCCGGAATCCCGCGCCCGTTGTCCGCGAGCGTCACCCGAACGCGATCACCCCGGCGGTCGAGGGTGATGTGGATCACACCGTCGGCCCGGCCCGCGAGCGCCTGCTCGGCGTTGAGCAGCAGGTTCAGCACCACGAGCTGAAGTTGCGCCGCGTGCCCCCGCACCGGAAACGCCCCCACGACCTCCTGGGCCTGCACGATCCGAATCTGCGAGCGGGCCAGCATGTTCTGCCTCAGCGCCACCGCGTGACTCACCAGATGGCGCAGGTCGATCGGCTCGGGGGCCCCAGTGTCCGCGCGACTCAACGTCACCAGGTTGCTGATCTCGGACGTCGCTTTCGCGCACTGCTTGGCGATGCGGCCGATCATTCGGCCGACGGACTCGGGCAGATCTTCGTGCCGGCCCAGGAGCTCCGTGGCCCCGGCGATGGCCTGCAGCGAATTATTGAGACTGTGGGCTGTTCCTCGCACGAGCTGCCCCAGCGTCACGAGACGATTGAGGCGAAGCAGGTTCTCTGTCGCAGCCACGGCCTTGTTCACGCGGCTGACGAGTCTTGCAGCAGGTTGAGGCGGTGCAGCTTGTCGATGAGCGTCGTGCGACTCAGGTTCAGGAGGCGAGCGGCCTGGCGCTTGTTGCCGCCGGTCTTTTCGAGGCACTTCAAGATGAGCTCCCGCTCGACCTGGGAAACGACCGACGTGAAGTTGATCCCCTCATCGGGAATCGTCATCAGCGGGACCACCTGGCGGGTCCCGGGCGACAGGATCTCCTCCGGAAGAGCGGACTCGGGGATCTCCTTTTCGGTGCCCGACATCGCCACCGCGTGCTCGATGGCGTTTTCCAGCTGGCGGATATTGCCAGGCCAGCTGTGGGCCATGAGGCGGCGCATCGCGAACTGGCTCATGGTTTTGGAGGCGGTGCCGTTGGACTTGCAGGACTTCTGCACGAAGTGCCTGACGAGCAGGGGGATATCCTCGCGGCGATCGCGAAGCGGGGGCAGCGTGATCGGGATGACATTCAGCCGATAGAACAGGTCCTCGCGGAACGCCCCCTCCTTCACGAGCTTCCGCAAATCACAGTTGGTGGCGGCGATGATCCGCGCGTCGAACTTGATCGACCGCGATTCGCCCACGCGCTCGATCTCGCGCTCTTGCAGCGCGCGCAGCAGTTTCGCCTGCAGCGGCAGCGGCATCATCCCGACCTCGTCGATGAAGATCGTGCCGCGATGCGCCAGCTCGAACCGCCCCACGCGCGACGCCACGGCGCCGGTGAAGGCGCCTCTCGTGTGGCCGAACAACTCCGCCTCCACGAGTCCTTCGGGGATGGCCGCGGAGCTGAAGGCCACGAAGCGCTGATCGGCCCGCGGGCTGTTGTGATGGATCGTCCGGGCGATGAGCTCCTTGCCCGTTCCGGTTTCGCCGTGAATCAAGACGGTGCTGTTCCTCGGGGCGATGAGCTCGAGCACGTTGAACACCTGGCGTATGGCCGGGCTCTGCCCGACGATCGTGTCGAATCGATACCGCTCGTGCAGTTGGGCCCGCAGCTCCGCGTTCTCCTGCCGCAGGCGGCGCTTGTCGAGGCTGTTCTGCAGCACGCGCGCAAGCTGCGAGAGCTGGAACGGCTTGATCAGGAAGTCGACGGCGCCGCGTCGCATGGCCGCGACCGCCTCGGCCACGCCGCCGACGCCCGTCATCATGACCGCGACGAGATCGGGATACCGATCGAGCCCGGCATCGAGAACAGCCAGACCGACGATGTCCGGCAGACGCCAGTCGATCACCACCGCGTCAAAGGCATAGCCGGAGAGGCGCTCGAGCGCCTGCGCGCCCGTGTCGGCGAGCTGGACATCGAACCCCTGCGCGACTAAAGATTCTTCGATGAGCGCT
Source organism: Acidobacteriota bacterium (assembly GCA_016210935.1). Classification (GTDB taxonomy): domain Bacteria; phylum Acidobacteriota; class Vicinamibacteria; order Vicinamibacterales; family JACQTH01; genus JACQTH01. The sequence goes on from JACQTH010000432.1 coordinate 5,410, forward strand.
CGAAGATCCGCTTCATCCTCGACAACCAAAACGACCGGTCGATGGTTTGCAGTCATCGTTAGGCGCGTCAGTATAGCGTGCGACGCAGGAAATTGAAGCCGCGTAATTCTGTGCCGATTGAGATCATCGACGGATCCGTGCTGCGGCGGTTTCGGCGCAGGGCGGCACAGCAACGGCTATGCCATCACCTGAGAATCGGCTCGCCCGAGAGGTCCTGATCGTCGACGACGAAGAAGACGTGCGCGAGGTGCTGGTCGAGCACTTTCGCGCGCGTGGCTTCGAGGTCGCTGTCGCCAGTGACGGACGTGCCGCAATCTCGTCCATTGAGCGTACGCCTTCACGTTTCGGCATGATCGTCACAGATCTTCAGTTGCCGGGCGCAGATGGTCTCGCCATCCTGCAGGCCGCGCGTGCGGCCAACACCTCCTGTTACGTCGTCATCGTGACCGGGTATGCGTCGCTCGATTCGGCGATCCAGGCGGTCCGGCTCGGAGCGTACGACTACCTCACTAAACCGTTCTCCCTTGGGCAGATCGACGTGATCCTCGAACGCATCGCCGATCGCCTCGCGCTCGAGGCCGAGAACCGGCAGCTCGCCCGACGCGTTGAGGCCCGCGAAAGCGCCCCAGCGGTGTCGGCGCCCCTCACGCCGCGACTCGATGCGATCGAGTCGCGACTCGTGCGGCTCGAATCGCTGGTCTTGGAGCTGGCCGCCAACCGTCGAGCAGTGGGGCATTCAACCGACTAAGTGGTCCACTAAGACTAAGGCGCCATGATGCGGGTCCAACGGCTGGCGCAGAATCGCCGCCTGGGCGTCACTGGTGTCGGCGTTCCGTCTCGGAGCCTTCATGGCGGGCGGAGGGGACGTTCACAGAATTGCACGAAGCGTCACAGGCACTGCTCTTGCTGGCGCACGAAGTGACGTGTGATGAGTGACGTAGCGCCAATCGGCAAATCGGGTGTCGAGCTTGAGAGGCGGATGTGAGTGAGATCACCGACGCCGCCGTGATCGAAGCGCTTCGGCGCCAGATGGCGCAGGCCGCGGCGCGGCAGCTTGTTGCCGCGTCGAACCTGGCGAACCTCAACACCCCCGGGTACCGGGCGCGCGAGCTCGAGTTCTCGAACGTGCTCGATCGCGAGCTGACGGGACGGCTCGGGCTGACCACCACCACGCCGAACCACCTGGCGGGCGACGAGCAGGCGCCGGGCGCCCCGGCCACGACAGAAGCCGCGACGCCGGCGCGTCGCGATGGCAACACGGTTCAACTGGATCGCGAGCTGCTCACGATGACGAAGGCCGCGGGCGAGTTCGCGCGCGCCCAGACGGCGCTCGCGGCGAAGTTCCGGCTCGTTCGCTACGCGATCAACGAAGGACGGTAAAGAGACAGGGGTTCTCGACGATGGTTCGGGCGCAGGTTCTTGACGAAGGTTCTTGACGAGGGTTCTTGACGAAGGTTCTTGACAATGATTCTCGACACGAGGTTCTGTCAACGAACCAACGTGAACGAACCTCCGTTGAACCTTCGTAAATGAACCCTCGTTCGAACCTGCGTCTGAACCTTCGTGAAGAACCCGGACTGAAGCGGAGTATCAGGAGCATCACCGATGTCCACCCTCAGTGCCGCCATCGCGGCGAGCGCGAGCGCGTTGAACGCCGAACGGGCCCGAATCGAGGTCGCGATCTCGAACCTCGCCAACGTGGAGTCCACACGCGGCCCCAACGGCGAGCCCTACCGCCGGCGCGAGGTCGTGCTCGCCACCGACGACGTGGAGAGCTTCGACCAGGCCC
>JACQTH010000045.1 GCA_016210935.1 Acidobacteriota bacterium
CGATTCACGCGGGCGTCGGCGCGGTCAACGAGTCGGATGTCCTGCTGGCGTCGGCCTCCAACGCGATCATCGTCGCCTTCAACGTGCGGCCGGATCGCAACGCCGTCGAGGTCGCCGAACGGGAGCGTGTCGAGATCCGGATGCATTCGGTCATCTACAATGTGACCGACGAGATCAAGAAGGCCATGGCCGGGCTGCTCGAGCCCACCTTCAGGGAAGTGCATCTCGGGTCCGCCGAGATCCGCGAGATTTTCCGGGTGCCGAAAGTCGGGTCGGTCGCGGGGTGTGTCGTCCTGGAAGGACGCATCACGCGCGCGGGCGACGCCCAGGTGCGGCTGGTGCGCGACCATGTCGTCGTGCACGAAGGCAAGATCGCTTCTCTCCGCCGCTTCAAGGATGACGTCTCCGAGGTGAAGAGCGGCATGGAATGCGGGATCGCGCTCGAGCGGTTCAACGACCTGAAGATTGGGGATGTCATCGACGTGTACGTGGTGGAAAGGGTGGCGGTCACTGTGTAACTTCATTGAGAATCTGGTAGTTGAGGATCTGGTAATTGGTCATCGCGCTTCTCTCCGTCGAGCTGTACATCGCTGAATCCCGGTCGCTCAAGGACAAGCGCATGGTGCTGCGACGGGTGAAAGACCGATTGAAGAAGTTCAACGTTTCGGTCGCGGAGCTCGACCATCAGGATCTGTGGCAGCGCGCCTCGCTGGGGATCGTCACGATCAGCAACGGTCGAGATCATGCCGACCGGGAGTTGGCGGCGGTCGTGCAGGAAATCGATCGGGTGGAGCCAGGCCGGCTGACCCGGAGCGAGGTCGAGTTCCTCGCGTGACAGCCTCTGAACGCACCAGGCTGAACGGAAAACCGGCTTTTCCAACGGCCCGCTAACGTGACCACCTTCCGTCCAGAGCGCGTCGGTGACCAGCTGCGCAGCGAGCTGAGCGAGCTGCTGTCTCGAGAAGTGCACGACCCGGGCGTCGGCTTCATCACCCTGACGCGCGTTCGCGTCACGCCCGACCTTCAGCTCGCCCGCGTCTATTACACGTCGCTCGGCAACGAGGTCGCCCGGCGAAACACCGAGCGCGCGCTCCAGCGGGTGACACCGTTTCTCCGTCACGAGCTCGGCCGGCGGTTACGACTAAGACGCGTCCCCGAGCTCCATTTCCTGTTCGACAAGTCGGTCGAGGGACAGGCCCGCATCGAGCAGGTGCTCGAAGAGATTCATGCCGCCGACGCTGAACGCCACTCTTCGACAGGCTCAGAGGGCCCCGAACAGGACGAGGGGCGGAAAGACGACCCCGCCGACGACAGCGACGATGCCGATCGAGCCGATCGCCGCGCCGAGTAAAGAGTTCGTCGATCGCATCTGCGACGAGCTGAGGAGCCGGCAGCACTTCGTCATCACCTCGCACCTGAAACCCGACGGCGATTCGATTGGGTCGCAGATGGCCCTGGCGTACGCGCTGCGCGACCTCGGCAAGGATGTGCGGGTCATCAACAGGGACCCGGCGCCCTCGCCGCTGATGGCGTTTCCGGGCGTTCCGGACATTCAGATTGCCGACACCGCCGGCGCGCCGATCGACGCGGTGGTCGTGATGGAGTGCGGCGATCTCGCCCGTACGGGCCTGCGGGACATCGACCAGCACTTCATCATCAACATCGATCATCATCCGGGCAACGCCCGGTTCGGCGCCATCAACTGGTTCGATCCCGGAGCGGCAGCCTGTGGCGAGATGGTCTTCGAGCTGATCACACGACTCGGCGTCCCGATGACGCCGGAGATCGCCCACCACGTCTACCTGGCGATTCTGACGGATACGGGTTCGTTCCATTACTCCAGCATCTCGCCGCGCACCTTCGACATCTGCCGGCAGACGGTGGAAGCCGGCGTGGATCCGACAATCGTCGCCCGCAGGGTGTTCGACAGCAACAACCTCGGGCGCCTGAAGCTGTTTGGCGCCGTCCTCAGCTCCATTCAGCTGGATCCGACCGGGCGGCTGGCCATCATCTATCTGGACCGCGCCATGGCGCTCGCCGCCGGCGGCACGTACGACGACACGGAAGGCCTCATCAATCTGCCGCTGACCGTTCGCGAGATCCAGGCCGTCATGTTCTTCAAAGAGGCGGAAACCGGTGAGTATCGCGTCAGCTTCCGGTCCAAGGGGGAGATCGACGTCGGCGCGGTTGCGAAACGGTTCGGCGGCGGCGGGCACAAGAACGCATCGGGCTGCACGCTTCGAGGGTCGTTTCCGCTGCTCCGGGATCACCTGACGAGCCTGGTCACACAGGAAATCGATCGCGTGACGCCGGAGAGCCGGCTGACGTCGTGAGATAGGGTGGCACTTCAGGCACTCAGACATTTCAGCCCATGGATGGACTCCTGGTCGTCGACAAACCTGTCGGCCCGACCTCCCACGACGTCGTCGACATCGTCCGGCGCCTGCTGGAAACGCGCCGGGTCGGTCACGTCGGCACCCTCGATCCGTCAGCCAGCGGCGTGTTGCCGCTCGTGATCGGAAAAGCCACCAGGCTTGCCCGATTCTTCACCGGCGATCGCAAAGAGTACGTCGCCACGATTCTGCTCGGCACGCGCACGGACACCTTCGATCTCGAAGGTGCGGTCGTCGAGATTCGCCCGGTCCGGGTCCACGCAGCCGATCTCACCCGAACGATGGCCGCCATGGTCGGCCGCTTTGCGCAGCAGCCGCCGCCGTTCTCGGCCAAGAAGATCGGCGGAACGCGGGCGTATCGCCTGGCGCGCGCGGGTATCGTGGTCGCCCCCACGCCGGTCGGCGTCACGCTGTTCGAGGTGGAGCTGCTGGAAACCGCGTTGCCCCTCATCATCGTTCGCCTGGTGACGTCCGGAGGCTTCTACGTTCGGGCGTTCGCGGACGATCTGGGGCAGCGTCTCTGCTGCGGCGCCTGTGTCAAGACGTTGCGGCGCACCAGAAGCGGCCCGTTCACTCTGGCGGATGGATGTTCGCTCGCGCACCTCGTGGAAACACCTGGTGCGGCCGAGCGCCACCTTGTTCCGATGGGCAAGCTGCTACCGGATCTGCCGGGCGTGACGCTGACGGCGGAAGGAGTCAGGCGCGCGACGGCAGGGCGCGAGGTCGGACCGGCCGATCTGCTCGCGCCCGTCGAGCTCGGCGACCGGATGCGCCTGCTGTCGGAAGACGGCACGCTCGTCGCGGTCGCCGAGCGCGGAGCGTCCGGGCTTTTGCATCCCTCGATCGTACTGGTGTAAAATCTTGAGTCGCTAGCCGTGCTTGCACGGCTAGAATGTGTACAGAACGGTCACATTTCCCGTGCAAGCCCGGCTTACGGCGGTGCGGATTCGTCTGGACCGTGCGTGGAGGTTTGGTGGCTCTCACGAAAGATCGCAAAACCGAGGTTATCGACACGTACAAGACTCACGCGGGCGATACCGGGTCGCCTGAAGTGCAGGTGGCCCTGCTGAGCGAACGGATCGGCTACCTCACCGAGCATTTCAAAACACACGTCAAAGATCATCACTCGCGGCGCGGCCTGCTGAAGCTGGTGGGCCAGCGCCGGCGGCTGCTCGATTATCTCAAGCGCAAGGACGCCGAGCGCTACGCGGAGTTGATCCGGCGTCTCGGCATTCGGAAATAGTCGTCCCCAGGATCTTCCAATGGACCCGGGATTCAGGATGTGGGATTCGGGATTCGAAAGGCGAACTCCGGCGATCCCCGAACGCCGAACCCCGAACCTTGTGGAAAACTCGCTTGCGCCAGGAGTTTTCCACAGGTTCCCGAACCCCGAGACTTTTCGCACAAACGCCAGCAACTGAGATACCAAGGCGCGACCTTATGCATACACGGCAAATCCCGATCGGTCGTCGTTCGCTCTCCATCGAGACCGGCAAGCTCGCCAAACAAGCCAACGGTTCCGTCCTGGTCCGCTACGGTGACACGGTCGTGCTGGTGACGGCCTGCCGCGCGAGCCAGCCCCGGACCGGCATCGACTTCCTGCCGCTCACGGTGGACTACCGCGAGTACACCTATGCCTCGGGGCGCATCCCTGGCGGGTTCTTCAAACGCGAAGGCAAACCAACAGAGAAAGAAGTCCTGACGAGCCGCGTCATCGATCGACCGCTTCGGCCGCTCTTCCCTTCCGGCTGGCGTTACGAGACGCAGA
>JACQTH010000445.1 GCA_016210935.1 Acidobacteriota bacterium
GACGCGCAGCCGAAGCCGAGCGGCACCCGCCTCCGCGCGAGCGCTACGGCGAGGCAAGCGCGCCAGTGCGCCAGGCGCGCGACCGACGATCCCGTGGCGCGATCACTGGGCATCGCCGGAAAGCGCGGCCACCCGCCGGTCGATGGCATTCATCACTTCCTCGATCGAGATATCGAGGATGCAGGCACGATCGCGCCGGCACCGCCGCTCGTGATGACAGATGCACCGCTCGAAACGCGAGAGCGATCGATCGTCCGCGGACCAGGGACCGTTGCGGGCCGGACTGGTGGGACCGAAAATCCCGACAAGGGGCGTACCGACGGCGGTGGCGATATGAAAGGGACCCGTATCGCCAGAGATCATCAGCCGCGCCGCCCGCGCGAGCGCGACCAGGTCGGCGACGGTCGTCTTCGGTGACATGACAGCCGCGCCACGGGCGCTGGCCGTGATCGCCTGCGCGAGGTTCTCTTCTCCAGGCCCCCACAACACGAGCGATCGCCAGCCGTGCTTCTCGCACAGCGCCGCGGCAATGGCGCCAAACCGGTCGGGAGGCCAGCGCTTGTTGGGCCACCCGCCGCCGCCGTTGATCACGGCGAAGGGATCTCCGGGTGAAATCCGCAGCGCGCGACGCGCCTGTTCGACGATGGTCGAGGAGACATCGCGCAAGGGAAACCGAAACGGACGAACCGGCACGGCGATGTCGAGCGATCGCAGGACGGACAGATTCTTCTCGATGACGTGGGTGGATCCCGCCGGATCGCTCGACTCGGTGTAGAACGCCGCCGCCGCAGGCTCGCGCAAGTACGCGCGGGCGAAGCCGATGACCCGCCGCGCGCCCGACGCACGCGCCAGGACCGCCGATTTCAGGAGGCCCTGCAGGTCGAGCGTGACGTCGTACTCCGTCCGCCTGGCCAGCGCGATGGTCTTCACCAGGCGGGGCCACGATCGGATCGCGGTGCTCACGACCAGTCGGCCGTCGATGACCGGCACCAGATCCAGGATCTCGCACTGCCGCTCGCCGACCATCCAGTCGATTCTGGCACCGGGCAGCGCGTCCCGAAGCGCCTGCGCGACGGGAAGCGCATGGATGATGTCGCCGAGAGATCCGAGGCGAACAATCAGGATCCTCGACGGCCGCGGCGCCCCGGCTTGACTCGTCACTCGCTGAGGGCTCGGACGCGCGCGATGAGATCGCGCGTCGCATGATCTTTGGGGTCGCCGACGATCGCCGTGCGGCCGCCATATCGGCGCACCACGTCGCGCTCCGGCACCGTGTCGGCGGTATAGTCGGTGCCCTTGCAATGAACGTCCGGATGGAGCGTCTCGAGCAACTCCGTCACGGTCGTCCCTCGGAAGATGACCACGTAATCGACGCCACGAAAGCCGGCGACGATCTCGGCGCGATCGGCTGCGGTCATGAGGGGGCGGCCCACTCCCTTCAACGCTCGAACGGAGTCGTCGTCGTTGACGGCCACGATGAGGATGTCGGCCTCGCGTCTGGCGGCTGCGAGATAGCGGACATGGCCGACGTGGAAGAGATCGAAGACGCCGTTGGCGAGCGCGATCCGGCGGCCTCGCGCGCGTTCGCGCGCCACGATGTGCGTCAGCGCGGGCAGATCGACGAGTTGTCCCATGCGCAAAGAATCCGCGCTACGTATCTTTCTGAAGGGCTGCGCGCAGCTCCTGGGCGCTGACCGTCGCGGTCCCACGCTTCATGACGACGATCCCGCCCGCATAATTGGCCAGTCGCGCGGCTTCGTAGAAGCTCGCGCCCTCCGAAAGCGCCAGCGCCATCGTCGCGATCACGGTATCGCCCGCGCCCGTGACGTCCGCGATCTCGTCGGTGCCGAAAATCGGAATGTGGACGGTTTGTCGCTTCGGCTCGAACAGCGCCATCCCACGGCTGCCGCGGGTGACCAGCACCGCGTCCATCCGCGTACGCCTCAGAATCTCACGACCCGCGCGCTCGAGCGGCCGCGCGCCATCGCCGATGGTCACGCCGAGCAGATGCTCCACCTCCGACTCGTTCGGGGTGCAGGTCGTCACATCACGATACCGAAGCAGGTCGTAGCGCGAGTCGACCAGTATCGGAACCCGCCGGCCGGTCTTGGCCACGCGTGCCCGAATCGCCCGAACGAGCGGCGGCGTGACCATGCCATAGCCGTAATCCGATACCAGAATCGCATCGGCTGAGACCGCGGCGGTCAAGGCCTTTCGCGCGAATACCTGGCGGACGGCATCGGACGCACCGCCGGACGCTTCACGGTCGATCCGCACGACCTGTTGCTTGGCCGAGTGCACGCCGCCGGCCAGAATCCGCGTCTTCGTCGGCGTGCGGTAACGCAACAGACGGATAAGACCCGAACGCTCGACGCGATCGTGAAGACTCTGGGCGAGACGCTTGCCGCTCTCGTCGGTGCCCATCAGTCCGACCAGATGGACACGGGCTCCCAGACTGGCGACGTTGTTGGCAGTGTTTCCCGCTCCACCGGGCACGACCTGCGTCGCGTCGTACTTCAGAATCAGCACCGGCGCTTCCCGGGACACGCGGGAAATCCGACCATAGATGAACTCGTCCGCGATGATGTCGCCCAGAACAAGAAGCCGGCGTTTCGGAAACCCGTCGAGAATCCGCGTGAGGCGCCCGGCGAGCCCTTCGACGGCTGGCAGACCAGTGGTGATATCAGCCATGAGTCGCCGGCGTTTTCAAGATCCAGGAGACCGCTTCGATCAGGTTCTCGCCGACATGATCGGCTTGGACATCTGGCGGCGCATTCGTTTCCTCGCTGCGACCGTACCCGGTTCGGACCAGAACCGCGCCTGCCCCGACGGCGTGAGCCAACCTGACGTCGAGCCATCGATCCCCGACGACCACCGAACGCGCAAGGTCGAGCGACAGGTGATCAGCGGCCTTGAGCACGAGACCCGGCATCGGCTTCCGGCAGTCGCAGTGCCGCCGATACGCCTCGATCGGGGCGTCCGGATGATGCGGACAGTAGTAGAACGCATCGATTCGCGCACCACCGGCGTGGAAGCGGGACGTGATCTCGCCATGGACCTCCGCGAGAAACTCCTCCTTGAAAAACCCGCGCGCCACTCCTGCCTGGTTGGTGATGACGACGACGGCATAGCCGGCCCGGTTGAGCAGGCGCACGCACTCGATGCTGTACGGGTAGACGCGGAGGCGCTCGACGCGATCGAGGTAGCCGACATCGTCGATCAGCGTCCCGTCGCGATCCAGAAATACGGCCGGAGTCACAGATTCTTCTTTACCTGCTCGAGGACCCGCTCGGGCGTAATGCCGGTCATACACCGATGATCGATCGGGCATGCACGCAGCATGCACGGCCGGCACCAGACCGGGTTCGTCAAGACC
>JACQTH010000046.1 GCA_016210935.1 Acidobacteriota bacterium
GCGCCAGGGTGATGCGCTGATCGTCGGCGTCAACTCCGATCGGTCGGCTCGCGGGAACAAGGGGATCGATCGTCCCGTCGTGCCTGCCGCGGAGCGCGCGGAGCTCATTGCTGCGCTCGAGGCGGTCGACGCCGCGGTGATTTTCGACGAGGACACCCCGCAGGAGATCGTCGCAGCCCTCGAACCGGATATCCTGGTCAAAGGCGCCGACTGGCCCGCGGATCAAATCGTCGGCCGGGATGTGGTCGAGGCGCGGGGCGGCCGGGTGGTCCGCGTCGCGCTCGAGCCCGGCCGTTCGACGACCGCATTGATCGACCGGATACGCGCGGGCGGGGGCGAGCACAAATGAGGCGCGTGCCCCGGACTGGCGCGCTCTGCGCCGTCGCTGTTGGGTCGGCCGTTCTGGCCTTGGCTGGTGCGGAGCTTTCTCTCGTCGCCTGGGGTTATCGATACAACCCCCTCCACATCGAGCCTCAATCAACCAACGACTGGCGCTTCCAGCATGCGTTCAAGGACGATAATTTCATCTACGACCCGTACTTGATATGGCGACCCAAGGCGGGCTTCGGCATCTTCAACCGGCAGGGGTACCGCGGCAAGGAACTCTCCATTCGCAAGGCCGCCGATTCGTTCCGTGTGTTCGCGCTCGGCGATTCCAACACCCTTGGATGGCAGGGACGCGGCGGGCCGAACTGGCCGGAATACCTCGAGGAACTGCTGACGAAAGAGCACCCACGTGTCACCGTGACAAACGCCGGCGTGTGGGGCTACTCCTCGTTCCAAGGCTTCCACCGCTTCACGGAAGTGCTTCGTCTGGAACCTGACATGATCCTGGTCAGTTTCGGCTCGAACGACACGCTGACGGTGTCCGTCTCGGACGCCACCTTCGCCCAACGACTCCAGGCGGCGCGATTCGCTGACCGAACGCGTTTGGGTCAGCTCGGTCTAGCCGCGTGGGATCGTGTCTCTGTGCGCCGGGCCGCGGCAATTCCACGGGTCAGCCTGTCCGAATATGTCGACAATTTGCGGTCGATCATTCAAAGGGCGCGGAAACAGAATGTCCTCATTGTCCTGTTGACGCGGCCATTCAGCGGATCTTCACCAATCGGGTCGTGGAAACAGCAGGCGTTCAAGTACAACATTACGACGATGCGAATCGGGCGTGAGGAGAATGTTCCGACCGTCGACGTCGACGGCTACTTCGCGGGGAAGGAAGAATTCTTCGCGGATGAGTCCCATTTCACCGAAGAAGGTCACAGGCGGGCGGCAGCCTTGATCTACCGGTCCGTCAAACCGTTGCTGCCCTGAATGGCGCGGGAGCCCGGCAGTTCGACCAAGCGTTAACCGCGGCATCCTGCCGGCGCGGTACAAGCGGTACAATAAGACCGTCGGTGCCCGTTTCGCTGACCCTCCGGTCGCTCCTCAAGTCAGCGATCAGCCGAGTCACCCCCCCACTGACAACTGATCGCGGCGTCGTGGTGTCTGGTCCGACGGCGCCGGCGAAGGCGTTGCTCATCGGGGCCACGGCGCCAGCCGAGGCGCTCACGTTCGTCGTCGTGCCGACCGACACCGACGTCGAGCAGCTCACCGCCGATCTCCGCTTTTTTCTCTCAGCGCTCGAAGGCCTGGCCGAATCGGAAACGGACCGCGCGGTTCTTCCGCTGCCGTCCCACGAAGTCGATCCGTATCGCGGCCTCGCGCCGCACTTCAAGGTCGCGGCGGCCCGCGCCCGCGCGCTTCACGCGATGGCTGCCGGCACCGCGCGGATCGTCGTGGCGTCTGCGACCGCGCTTCTGCCGCGTCTGAGCGACCCCGCGCGCCTGCTCGAGGCGTCCGTCGATCTCCGGCCGGGAATGGACATCGATCCCCGGCACCTCGCTGCCGTCCTCGTCGACGCGGGGTTCACGCGCGAAGACCCCGTCGACGAACACGGCGAATTCTGTGTGCGGGGCGGAGTCGTCGACATCTTTCCCGCCACCGATGTGCAGCCTGTGCGGTTCGAATTCGTCGGGGACACCATCGAATCGATTCGGCGGTACGACGCGGCGACCCAGCGATCGACCGGTCCGCTGGATCAGATCGCGATCGTTCCGATCCGGGAAGTGTTCTCCGACACGGTGAATCCCGAGACACAGGATCGAACAGCGACAGTCTTCGACTACGTTGCGGCCGCCTCACGCGCGCGACTCGTCGTTTCTGAAGAGGAGGAAATCAAGCAGCATGCGGAGGCCTTCCTGGAGCAGGCGGCGACGAGTTACGAGGAAGCCACCGCCCGCGGATGGACCCCACAAGCACCGGCGCCGGTTCCTCCAGACGCTCTTCTGCTCGAATGGACCGCAGCCCGGTCGCGGCTGGCGCACGGGCTCGTCCTCAATGAACTGACGCTCGACTCCGCCGAACCGGAGGACGTGCGGCAGCACGCCCATATCGCGTGTCAGCCCGCGGTCGAGTTCAGGGGGCGCATGCAGGATTGGATTGCCGAAATCCGCCGCCGCCGCGAAGCAGCCGAAACGGTGCTGTTCGTCGCGGCCACCCCTGGCCGGGCCGAACGCATCATCGAGCTCCTCGCGGAATACGACCTTCGTGGCGCCCTTGTCGAGCGCTCCGAAGACGTGCACGGCGCGGCGGCGCTGGTGGCGACCGGCAACCTGTCCCGCGGCTTCAGGCTGGGGGACGGCCGCCTGCAGGTCTATGCCGAGTCCGACGTGTTCGAGGAAGAGCGCCGGCTTGCCGAACGGCGCCCTTCAATCTCGAAAGCCTTCCTGTCGGATCTGCGTGACCTCAAGGTCGGCGATTTGATCGTTCACGTCGACCACGGCATCGGCGTCTTCGTGGGTCTCAAACAGATCGGTGTGGCCGTCGGCGAGCCGCCGCACGAGTTCCTCGAGCTGCGGTATGCCGGCGACGACAAGCTCTTCGTACCCGTCGAGCGCCTCGATCTGGTCCAGAAGTACACCGGCGCGACCAGACCGCCGCTCGATCGGCTGGGCGGCACGAGCTGGGAAAAAGCCAAGACCCGCGTCAAGAAGGCGATGCGGGACATGGCCGAAGAGCTGCTGAAGCTCTATGCGGCCCGGAAGGCGATCCAGGGGCATGCCTTCTCGCCCGACACGCACTGGCAGGAGGAATTCGAAGCCGCGTTTCCATACGAGCTGACCCCCGATCAGGAAGCCGCCATCGCCGACATCAAGAACGATCTCGAATCGCCGACGCCCACGGATCGGCTCCTCTGCGGCGACGTCGGCTACGGCAAGACGGAAGTCGCGATGCGGGCCGCTTTCAAAGCCGTGATGGACTCGAAGCAGGTGGCCTTCCTGGCGCCGACGACGGTGCTGGCCTTCCAGCACGTCAAGACGCTCCGGGAGCGCTTCGCGGGGTTTCCCGTCAACATCGAGATGGCCAGCCGGTTCCGAAGCCGGGCGGAGCAGAAGCAGGCGCTCGCCGATCTGGCAGCCGGCAAGCTCGACATCATCGTGGGGACCCACCGGCTGCTGTCGAAGGATGTCCAGTTTCGAGATCTCGGCCTCCTGATCGTCGACGAGGAACAACGGTTTGGCGTCGCGCACAAGGAGCGGCTGAAACAGCTTCGCCGCAAGGTCGACGTGCTGACGATGTCGGCGACGCCGATTCCGCGGACGTTGAACATGTCGCTCGTGGGCATCCGCGACATGTCCATCATCGAGACACCGCCGCGCGACCGCCTCGCTATCCAGACGAACGTGGTCAAGTTCGATCAACGCGTCATCACCCGGGCCGTGACAAACGAGCTGGAGCGGGGCGGACAGGTCTACTTCGTCCACAACCGGGTGGAGTCGATCTTCTCGATCGGGAACCTGCTGGCGCGCCTGCTGCCGCAGGCGCGAATTGTCGTGGCGCACGGTCAGATGGCCGAGGACGATCTGGAGCGCGCCATGGTCGACTTCGTGGCCAGGAAATACGACATTCTGCTGGCGACGACCATCATCGAGAACGGGCTCGATATTCCGAACGTCAACACGATCATCATCAATCGCGCCGATCGCTACGGGCTGTCGCAGCTGTATCAGCTGCGCGGACGGGTCGGCCGATCCGATCGCCCGGCGTATGCGTACCTGTTGATTCCGCCCGAAGACACGGTCAGTCCCGTCGCCAAGAAACGCCTCGCCGCGATCCGGGAGTTCAGCGATCTCGGCAGCGGCTTCCGCGTCGCCGCGCTCGATCTCGAAATCCGCGGCGCGGGAAACCTGCTGGGTGGCGAACAAAGCGGCCACATCGAAGCGGTCGGCTTCGAGATGTACATGAAGCTGCTCGAGCAGACGGTTCGGGAGCTCAAAGGCGAAGAGGTAGAGCCCGAGGCACAGGCGACGATCAATCTTGGCATCGATCTCAGAATCGACGAAGCGTACGTGCCTGATATGAATCAGCGGTTGATCCTGTACCGGAAGGTGGCCTCGGCGCGCACCGACCGCGAGATCGACCAGCTCCTGGAGGAAGCGCGCGACCGATATGGGCCGACGCCGGATTCGGTGCTGAACCTGGCCGATTACGGTCGCATCCGAGTGTTGGCGGACCGTCTGGGACTCGAAGCGATCGATCGGCAGGGACCGATCGTCGTGTTCCGCTTCCGGGAAACCGACCGCGACCAGCCTGCCGCACGACCGTCACTGGACCCGCTTCGGTTGGTCAAGGTTGTCAACGCCCGGCCGGATGTCACCTTGGTTCCGCCTTCGTCCATCAAGCTCGACTTGCGTGTGGCAGCGGACGCGCGCCGCCCCGGGCCGAGTCGAGCGACGAAGCCTGCGGTGCC
>JACQTH010000447.1 GCA_016210935.1 Acidobacteriota bacterium
AGAGGAGTGTAGAGTGCCCTACACGCATGTCGCCGCTTGCTCCGGCAAGCGTAGCGTGAGCAGCGTGCAACGCGCAAGCCAGTGTTGAATGCTTGAAAACTGGCGAGAGGACGCGCCGGCTCTGTTCAATGTTGAGTTGGTCGGAGGCGTGACTGTTAGGTTCTGAGACAGCCTTCGTGACCTTGTGACGAATCATCGACCGAACCAAGCTGAAGAGGCTGAGAAAAAACCCTCTGGCTACGGGCTACAGACTTTGGGCTTCGGGGAGACTGCTCCGGAAACTGCATTCCTGGAGCCTGAAGCCCGCAGCCGATATATTCACAGGTCCCCTGTAGAATCTGCACGATGTCCCGAATCGCCGTGTCTGCCGCCTGCGTCCTCCTCGCGGTCACACCAGCGGCCGCGCAACAAACCAGCGGCCAACAGCAGACCCCGCAGCCGCCCCAGGCCCTGCGATACGAGGAGCAGGTCGAAGTGGTGGCCGTGACCCCCGTCCACGGCGTCGGCCTGGCCAAGCTGAAGGTCCCGGCGAACGTGCAGGTCTTCACATTGGTCCCGGAGACAGGCGCCTTGCCGCTCGACATGGCGTCCATCCTGAGCGAGCGCGCCGCCAGCGTGCAGATCCGCGACGCCCATGGAGGAACGTTCCAGCCGGACGTCTCGTTTCGCGGCTTCATGGCATCGCCGCTGCTGGGCGCCTCCGAAGGCCTCGCGGTGTACCAGAACGGCGTCCGCATCAATGAGCCGTTCGGCGACACGATCAACTGGGACGCCCTGCCGGTGACCGCAATCGCGAGCGTCAACGTGATGCCGGGATCGAACCCGCTGTTCGGCCTGAACGCGCTGGGCGGCGCGTTGTCGATCAGAACGAAGAGCGGGTTCGATGTTTCCGGACACCGGGTCACGCTCTCGACCGGCTCGTTCGGCCGGCATCTCGTCGAAGCCGAATCGGGAGGACACGGCGACCGCTACGGCTACTACGTGGCCGGAACGTTGACCGACGAAGCGGGATGGCGCGACTTCTCGCCGTCGACGATTCGCCGGCTCTTCGGTGATTTCGGATGGCGGGCAGATGCCTCGTCGCTGAATGTCAGCGTCACTGCCGCCTCCAACGACCTGACCGGTACCGGAGCGGCGCCGATCGATCTCCTCGAGCAGGATCGTGACGCGGTGTTTACCTATCCGGATAGAACGGATCACGATCTCGGATTGGTGAACGTCCGGGGGACACGCCAGTTGTCCGCCCAGACGTGGTTCGAAGCGGTGGCGTACTACCGGGCGAGTCGAATCGGCACCTTCAACGGTGATGCCGCTGATGCTGATGAGGATGACGAAGATGATGATGATGACGGTCGGGAATTCGATGCCGTGAACAACATCAGCCGCACACGCGGACGCGGGGCGGGGGCGACGGCGCAGCTCACTCGAACCGGCCCGCTGCGCGGCCGCGACAATCATTTCATCGCCGGTGCCGGATTCGATACCGCCACGACGCGGTTCGACTTCGCCGCCGAGCTGGCGGAGCTGACCCCTGATCGCGGCACGTCAGGCGCGGGCGTGTTCGACGAAGAGGCCTTCGTCGATCTCCGCGCGCGGACCCTGACGGTGAGCGCGTTCGCGACGAATACCTGGTCGTTGACCACCAAGATCGCCGTCACGACGTCGGCGCGGTTCAACCGGACAACGGTGCGCCTGCGCGACCAGATTGGGGTGGCGCTGAATGGCGATCACTCATTCGGCCGCCTCAACCCGGCGGCGGGGATGACCTATCAGGCGCGTCCGTGGCTGAATGTGTTTGCGAGCTACAGCGAATCGTCTCGCGTGCCCACGCCTGTCGAGCTGACCTGCGCCGATCCCGCCGATCCCTGCCGGCTGCCGAACGCGTTCGTCTCCGACCCGCCGCTGAACCAGATCGTCGGCAGAACCTGGGAAGCGGGGCTGCGCGGAACGAGCGCGCCTCTCGAGTGGTCGCTGGCGGCGTTTGCCAGCCAGGCCCGCGACGATATCGTCTTTGTCAGCAGCGGCACCTTGCGCGGTCAAGGACACTTCGAGAACGTTCCGCGGACGCGCCGCCGTGGCATCGAGGCCAGCGTTGAATACAGCCTCGCGACCCGGATGACCCTGTTCGGCGCATACACCTTGCAGCAGGCGACCTTCGGCGCGCCGTTGCGGATGGCGAGCCGGTTCCATCCCGAAGCAAGGTTGGGCGAAATTCAGGTGCGCGCCGGCGATCGGCTGCCGGGCGTGCCGAGGCACAGCGCAAAGGCCAGCCTCACGGCCAGGCTGACGGGCCGGCTCAGCGCCGCGCTCGCGGCGCAGGCGCAATCGGGGCAGTTCCTTCGCGGCGACGAAGCCAATCTCCTGCCACCCCTTTCCGCGTTTCTCGTGATCAACGCGCAGGCCCGCCATCGCCTGACGAAACGCCTGAGCGCGGTGCTGCAAGCCCAGAATCTCTTCGACGCGGCGTTCTCTACGTTCGGCACGCTGGGCGATCCGTCGCTGCTGGGGGATGAATTCACGGATCCGCGGTTCTTCAGCCCCGGCGCCCCGCGCGCGATGTGGGTGGGATTGGAGCTGCAATTCTGAAGTGCCTAAGGTGCCTAGAGTGCCTAGAGTGCCAAGGGTGCGAAAGGCGCTCGAACCTCCCAAGCAGTTCAGGCACCCGAGGCGCTCCGCACTCAAGGCACTCCAGGCACATGAGGCACTTTAGGCACCCCATTCATGTTCTTTCGTCTGGCAGCCGACTTCGTCGTTCTGGTCCACGCCACGTTCGTGGTCTTCGTACTGCTTGGCGGATTGCTCGTACTCCGCTGGCGCCGGGCTGCCTGGGTACATCTGCCCGCCGCCGCGTGGGGTGTGCTGATCGAATTCGCCGGGTGGATTTGCCCGCTGACGCCGCTGGAGAACTCTCTGCGTGAGCGAGGTGGCGCCGCCGGGTATCCGGGCGGCTTCATCGAACATTATTTTCTTCCGCTTCTCTACCCTGGGGGCCTGACCCGAGCCACTCAGCTTGCGCTCGGCACGGTCGCCGTGGCCGTCAACGCGCTGATCTACTGGCGGGTGATGCGGAGGCGTGCGTGATTACGCCGCTCTTCCCTTCCCGGCCCTCATCTTTTCCACCGCTTTCGCCTCGATCTGCCTGACCCGTTCGCGCGTGATCGAGAGGCGCCGGCCGATCTCCTCGAGCGTCATCTCGCGATCCATGCCGAGGCCGTACCGCAGCCGCATGATCTCGCGCTCCCGATCCGTAAGGGGCGCCATCGCCCGCTCGACCTCTTCGGCGAGCTCGCCTCGCATCGCGGCTTCCTCCGGCGTATGCGTCGTCAGGTCCGGGACGAGGTGTCCGAGCGGCGTCTCCTCGCGTTCGCCGACCGGCGTCTCCAACGACGAGGGATGCCGCGCCGCTTCGAGCAGCAGCTCCACCTTCGCGACCGGAATCTGCATTCGCTCCGCGATTTCGTTGGGCCTCGGCTCGCGTCCCAGCTCGCTCAGCAGCATGTTGCGATACCGGTTCAGACGATTGAGCGACTCGATGACATGCACCGGCAGCCGGATCGTGCGGCCGTAGTCGGCAACCGCGCGGGTGATGCCCTGGCGGATCCACCACGTCGCGTAAGTCGAGAACTTGAAGCCGCGCCGGTATTGAAACCGATCGACCGCCTTCATCAGGCCGATGTTGCCTTCCTGGATCAGATCGAGCAGCGAGAGCCCCCGACCCAGATACCGCTTGGCGATCGAGACCACGAGGCGAAGGTTCGCTTCGACGAGCAGACGTTTCGCGTCCAGCAGCGTATCTTCCGCCTTCTGGACGTGCGCGAAGCGCTCGCGGAGGACGCGTCGAGAGAGACCGATCCGAGCCTCGAGCGTCCGTCTCGCCTCGGCGTGCACATCGGCTTGAGGCCCTTCGAGCTTCTGAAACTGCTGATCCAATCGCTTGAGCTCGGCGACGATGTCGTCGACCACGGAGGGGCGGATCGGCAGATCGCGCAGAATCGCCCCGATCTCTTCGTTCGCGCGCGCCATCTCCTCGCGGTACCTGGCGCGGCTCGCGGCCGTTGAGCGCTGATCTTCACAACTCCGCCGGCAGTCGTTGATGTGACGTTCCAGCCGCCGGATCCGGGAGAAGGCGCGCAGCACGGGCTCGATCTTCTCCGGCTTGAGCTCGCCCCCGTCCGGCAGGAGGATCAGCTCCGCCGCCGGCGCCGATCCCTGCCGGACGTTTTCGGCCAGCGCGACGAGCGTCTGCAAGGCGATCGGAATTTTTCCCACGGTCGCGAGCAGATCGCCGCGCGCGACCTCCATGCGGCGGCCGATGTCCTGTTCCTCCCGGGCCTTCAGGAGCTTCCGCTGGCCGATCCGTTTCAGATAGACGCGAACCAGGTCGACATCTTCAGCCGGAACGTGCGCCTCGGGCGGTTCTTCGATTTCCTCCGGCGTGAGCGTGTCGCGATCGATCCGCAGGTCCTGGTCGGCGAAGGCCTCGGGTTCCTCGTCGTGGAGCATCTGGTCGGGCGGCTCGACGATCTCGCCGTCGAAGGGCGCGGTTTCCTCCGACTCGACCGGGACCAGCCCGAACTCATGCGCACGCTCGCGCCAGTCCAGCACGTGGAGGTTACGCCCGGGCTGGTCCCAATTGATGAGCGAGCCGGCTCGACTGATGGAGCGGCGGTGTTTGCGTTCCGGTTTCACGGGCGTTTTTGGGGCCATCGGGTGTAGTACGGGCGGTTCGCGACCCGCCCTGGGCGGTTCACGAACCGCCCCTACAGCTCCTGCAAGCCCCCTGCCTCCACGGCCTGCACCCTAGAACTTCACGTTATACAACACTTTGAAGTTCCGCCCCATCTCCGGCACCAGGTCCCTGATCAAGGACAGGTGATTCCGATAGAGCTCGTTGGTGAGGTTGTCGAGGCGCGCCGTAATGGTGCTGACGGCGCGGCCCATCGTGAACGAGTAGGACGCAAACAGTTTCACCAGTGCGTAGCCCCCGGTCGGCGACTCGGTGCCCGAGAGGCGGTCCTGCCTGGCCGCGCCGAGGACCTCTCCGCCGGCCTGAAACGCGTTGCGGACGTAACGCAGCCCGCCACGCACGCGAAGCGGCGGGATCCGCGGCAGCGGGTCGTCGTCTTTTTTGACCGTTCCGCGGACATAGTCCGCGCCCACTTCGGCGATGACCTGCGGGGTGAGCTGGAAGTCCGCGTGCGCTTCGACGCCGGTCAAGACGGCGTCGGCGCCGACGAAATCGACGATCGCGAACCCCTCCGTTTCTTCACCGCCAGGCTCGTCGTGGCCGACGAGCGCCCGGTTCGGGAAGCGGGCCGCGAATTCGCCCTCGCGGCGCTCGAACTCCTGCTCGTCCAGCACGCTCCGGAAGATGAACTGGTCGATGTCGTTGCGGAAGTACGTGATCTCGCCGGACGCGCGGGCCGAACGCCAGCGCAGCGAGAGATCGAAGCCGAGCGCGCGTTCCGAATCGAGGTCCGGATTGCCGAGCTCGATCGCGAAATTCCCCGGATGCAGACCGAAGAAAAACATCTCCTCCAGCGCGGGGTGCCGCGCCGCGCGCGCCAGACTCGCGGCGATCGTGAGCCGGTCGTCCGCGCCTGCCGGCCGGACGAGCAATCCAAGAGATCCCGACGCGTTCGTGAACGACCGTTCGGGCTCACCGGCGGGTTCGAAAGTCGCGCGATCGACGCGGGCGCCGAACTGGAAGGTGAGGTGCGGCCACGTGACTTCTTCGTACAGGAACGCGGCGAAGCTGTTCTGATCGACTGCGGGGGACAGCGCTTCTTCGCCCTCGGCGTTGAAGGCGCGATTCAACACCCAGGCACCCAGACTGCCCTTCAGGCGCCCGATCGCCCGGTGCGACCCCATCAGCTCGAGCTCCGTCGTGTTGTTCGTGAAGTGCGTGCCCACTTCGTCGCCCTCGAGCTCGTCGTGCTGGTAGCGCCGGTGCGTGACGGTCCCGCGGAACGCATCGAAGGCGCCGTTCAACCCGGTGCCGCCGCCGCGCAGCGAGACTGAATGGCGCCGCGGCGTCAGCTGCAGCGATCCTTCCTCGACGACCGGGATGCCGTACTTCGTGTCGTCGTACCCGTAACTGCCGCCGAAATACCCCTGGCTCCCGGTCCACGCGAGACCGATATTCGCGTAGCCATTTCGCGACTGCGAGTTCACGACCTCTCCGAGCGGAGTGTCGACGTCACCCGAGCGCCGGCCGCCCCCGCCCGCATGCAGGGCAAATGTACCGTTGCCGGCGTGGATGTCCGCCGCGCCCGCGCCGTCCGGACTGGATGTCGCCTCCCGGCGCAGTTCCTCGATCACCACCGTCGCGCTCACGACCGGATCGCGCGACAACGTATGGAGCAGCCGGCCGGAGAGCGTCGCCGTCGCCGGCGTCTGCGCGGCGGCGGATGTTGAAAAGACGATGAGAGTCGAAGCGATGAAGCCTGTGAGAAGTCGAACTGCAGAGCGTCCCATGATGCAACCACCCTCTTCGAGGCTCGCGACTGCGTACGCAGAATGCGAGCGCCTCTGTTTGAAAATCTGTGAGCGAAGCTTCTGAAATCTGCAGGGCGGACCTTTATGGTCCGCCGACGGCCCGACCTTGAAGGTCGGCCTACAAGACACGCAGGTGATTACGCGGGTGGGGCGAGTTCGGGACCGAGCGACCAGG
>JACQTH010000438.1 GCA_016210935.1 Acidobacteriota bacterium
GCGGGTTCTGTTCGCCCTCGAGGTCGTCCGGATCCTGACGGCGACTCCAGGCGGCCGCCGGCTTGACAGCCCTTCGCCGGTTCGCGGGGAGCGCACCTGGCGGAGCGCAGCGGACGCACGTCACAGGTTACCGTTGATCAGTCGTCGAACGAGGGAGTATGGTTTAGCCCAACACTCCAGGTCAGCCTCGGTTCAGGGCCGAAGACGCCCCCGAGAGGGGTCGCTTCGGCGTGCTTTTTTGCGGTCAACGACGCGGGCTCTTCAAAAGGAGGCAGACATCAATGAAGCTGATTTCCGTCTCGAAACCGCTCGTTCGGGGGCTCGTTTTTGGAGCCTGTCTGATCCTGTTCCCAGCGACCCTGCAGGCACAGGGGACGATCGCGGGGCAGGTCACCGACTCGTCGGGCAGCGTTGTTCCCGGCGTCACCATCGAGGCCAGTAGTCCCGCCCTCATCGAAGGGGCCCGGACCACCGTGACCGACACGCAGGGCCGGTATCAGATCGCGGACCTCCGGCCGGGCACCTACAAGGTGACCTTCACCCTGGCCGGCTTCCGCACGGTCGTCCGCGAGGGCATCGAGCTGACGGCCGGCTTCACCGCGACGTTGAATACCCAAATGGCCGTCGGCACGATCGAAGAAACCGTGACCGTTGCTGGTGAGTCTCCGATTATTGACGTGTCAAGCGTCACGACGCAGACCGTCATGACGCGCGAAGTCCTGGATGTGGTGCCGACCGGCCGCAACATCCAGGCCATCGGGATCCTCATCCCCGGCACCGGGCTGCAGGTTGGTGGCGGCGCGGCCTACAGCGTGGATGTCGGCGGCTCCGGGGGCATGCAGCAGTCGCCGCTGGCCTACCACGGGAACACGAACTCGGTGCAACAGGTCGACGGCATCCGCTTCAACAACCTGGAGGGCGCGGGTCAGTACTCCGGCATGTACTGGAACGATGGGATGATCCAGGAGATCCAGTACACGACGAGCGGCGATTCGGCCGAAACCCAGGCCGGCGGCGTTCGGATCAACATGATTCCCAAGGAGGGCGGGAACACGTTCCGAGGCACCGTCTTCACGAACTTTACCTTTGACAAATGGCACGGCAACAATCTCGACCAGCGCCTCAAAGACCGGGGGCTGCAGAGCGTCGGCAAGATCAAGCAAATCTGGGACTTCAACCCATCGATCGGCGGCCCGATCGTGCGGAACAAGCTCTGGTTCCATTTCGCGTTCCGCAACTGGGGCGTCAACAGAACCGTTCCTGGCAGCTTTTCCGAGATCGACCCCGCGAAGCCGAGCATCGACGACAGCTACATCAACAGCGCCGTGCTCCGGCTGACCTGGCAGGTGAATCAGAAACACAAGTTCAGCGCGCACTATGACCGCAACCACAAGTATCGCGGCCACTGGGGCCTGGCGTCGAATGTCTCGGAGGAAGCGGCGGCCATCGAGGACATGCCGCAAAGCTTCAATGCCAGCGCCAAGTGGACCGCGACACTCACGAATCGGCTCCTGGCGCAAGCGGGCCTGGGCCTGTACACCCAGCAGTACCGGGAGATCTACCGGCCCGAACTGCCGACCCAGCCTGGCCAGGCCGTTCACACGTTCCCGCTCACCAATACCCGGTACGACCCGTACTTCACGAACTTCGACGAGTCGACGGGCTTCTTCCGCGGCGCGTTCCGCAGCGGCAACATCTATCACATCTCAGAAGTGCGGAACTACTCGACCTCGCTCTCCTACGTGACGGGTTCGCAGTCACTCAAGGTCGGCCTGCAGTTTCAGGAGGGCCAGAGTCGGCAGAGCGACCTGTGGCGCGGCGATATTACGCGGATCAATTGGAACAGCGGTCGGCCCAGGTCGGTGATCCTCCGGGCGTCGCCGCGGTACGCGATCGAGAACATTCGGGATCTCGGCCTTTACGTGGACGACCGCTGGATGCTCGGTCGCGTGACGCTGAGTGGCGGCATACGGTACGACTATTTCAACGGCTACGCCCCGGAGCAGTACAGCGAAGCGGGGACGTGGATTGGAGCGCGGTTGACCCCGAAGGTCGAGAACATCCCGAATTGGAGCGATATCAACCCGCGCCTCGGCGTCTCCTGGGATCTGTTCGGCAACGCCAAGACAGCTCTGAAGTTCACGATGGGCCGCTACGTCAACCAGGTCGTGGCGGGTCCGACACGCCAGCTCAATCCCATGCGCCAGATTTCGGAGACAGACACGCGGAGCTGGAATGATGCCAACGGGAACCTCAGGCCCGAGCTCAACGAGCTGGGACCCACCAGCAACCGGGCCTTCGGAACGGTCGTGCAGACCATCCGGTTCGACCCGGAGTATGTCGACGGCTTCGGCGCGCGCGAGGGCCACTGGAATTATCACGTCTCGCTCCAGCACGAGCTGCGGCCTGGGTTGGGCGTCACGGCCACCTACACCTATGTGACGAACTTCAACCAGCTCGAGACCGACAACCTGTTGATTACACCGGGGGACTTCGACGAGTTCACGATCGGCGTGCCGGACGACCCGCGCCTGCCCGCCAACGTCCGGGGGCAGACCATCACCGGGCTTTACGTCATCAAGGACGCGGCTCGGCCGCTCGTGAACAACTTCCGCTCCTTCGCCAGCAAGTTCGGCGGCCGCAAAGACACCTACAACGGCGCGGACTTCAATGTGAACTGGCGGATGGGAAACGGCGGGACGCTGGCTGGCGGGCTAACGTGGGGCGATACGCATACCAACGACTGCTACGTGGTCGACAACCCCACCCAGCTGCGATTCTGCGACCGGCGAGTCGATCCCAACTTGGGTCTGGTGCGTGGCGGCGTGCAGATCAAGCTCCTGGGAGCGTACCCGGTGGTCGCCGGCTGGCACTTGAGCGGCAGCTTCCAGTCGGTCCGCGGTCCCAATATCACCGCCGCCTGGACCAGTCGCGACTTCAACGGCACGATCCGATTCCCGAATAGCACCCGGACCAATCTTGGCGCCACGCCGTCGATAACGGTTCAGTTGATCGAGCCGGGCACGCTCTACGACGATCGGCTCTATCAAGTGGACCTGCGGGGGACCAGGGTGTTCGGCATCGGGGCCAGGCGGGTCCGGCTGATGGTGGATCTGTACAACGCGTTCTACAACAACGCCGTGTTGCAGCGCAACATCTTCGGCCTCCTCGACACATACGGGCCGGCGTGGGGACGCCCGCTCTCGATTCTGGAAGGGCGGCTCTTCAAGGTCGGCGTGCAGCTCGACTTCTAGGAAAGCAGGCAGTGGGCAGTAGGCAGTGGGCAGTGCGCAGTTCTGAAAGGCCGCGCGACGCGCGACCAGCATTCAAGAATGCACGGCACACTGCCAACTGTTCTGCAAGCTCTCCGGGCTCCGCGTCGCTCGTCGCGGAGGAAAGACGCTACTTTTCATCTCTTTCGCGTCGCATGATTTCCAGGTTGCGCCGGGCCGGTTCAAAATCCGGCCTGGCGCGCAGCACCCGCTGGAGATCGCCGATCGCGTCGTCGATCCGTCCGTCCTGGTAAAGCGCCCCGGCGCGGTTCGTGCGCGCCTGCGGATCATCGGGATCAAGGGAGAGACCTGCGTCGAATTGGGCGATGGCCTCACGGACCTGTCCCTGTTGGAGGAGCGCGTTGCCCAGATTCGAGTAGGCCTGCATCTGACGAGGATCGAGCCGCAGCGCCTCCCGGTAATGGTGGATCGCCTCCGGCAGCCGGCCGCGTCGTGACAACGCGACGCCGAGATTCGAGTGGGCTCCGGCGTGTGCGGGGTCGAGCCGCAACGCCTCCTGAAGCTCGTCGATGGCCGCGTCGATCTCGCCCCGAACGAGGAGCGCCCCGCCGAGATTGTTGCGGGCTTCGGCGCTGCGTGGCACCGCCAACACGATCAGGCGATCGCGATCCAGCGCCAGCATCGAGCCCCTCGTCTGTGCCACCCCGAACCAGGCGACCGGCACGATGAACGCCGCCCACTTCAGACCGTGTGCCCAGCCGGATGGGCCGGACGGTTCGATCGGGCGGGCGTGCTGCGTACGCTTGACGGTCGCTTCGTCCGGTGGTGCGGTGCTCAAACCGAGCGACTCACGGATCGAGGGCTCGCGCACTTTCCAGATGAAGCCGTCGTAGTAGAAATGCAGCAGCGCGGAGGCGGTCAGCAGCCCCGTCAGGCCTCGACTCAGCGTCTGACTCGAGAGCTCCGGCGGAATGAGATTCAACGATCCGTACGCGGCGACCAGACCCACATACAATCCCGCCAGGCCCCAGCTTCGCCGGAACAGGAAACGGGTGAATCGACCGACAGTGGGATTGCGATCCACCCGGTTGAGATTGAAGATCCAGACGATGGTGAGATATTGAACGTCGTGGAAGACCTCGAAGAGCGCAATCCCGACCAGCATATGGGAAACCGAGACGTTGCTGTACCACCAGAATCCGATGCTCGTGGCCATCAGCAGCAGCTTCGCCGGGCTCTGGGCGTGTCCGCGCGCGCGCGTGTAAAGCAGGTGGCCGACAAAGCCAAGCGTCACGAGCGCCGTGGCCATCAGCCACGCGTTCGTCAGCGTCTCAACGGTCGCTGGCGACACGATGGCGCCTCCTGACCGGTAGTAGTCGGTCAGGATCTTCGCCATCCGCGTGGGCGACAGCAGCACGGCTGCGCCAAACCAGGTGACGCACATCGCGCTGTCGAGTCGCGCTGTCAGAGGAGAGACGGAGCCCACCTTCGCATCGTAGATTCGCAGAAACCCGTAGGTCTGCATCAGCCCGTGCCAGACGCCCCAGAGATACGCGACGAGCACCATCGCGGTCAGCTGATGAACGGCAAAGGCGAGACACGTGCCGCCCAGCAGCAGCGGCGTCAACACGAAGCGATACTTGAAGCGCTGGAAGAGGAAGCGGTCGCCGTACGCGCGCATCATGCCCGGGAGGTGATGGCCAACAGCGCCGAAGGATGCCACGAACAGGTAAATCTGCTCGGGCCTGAAGCGGCTCTCGGCCAGCCACAGCGCGGGGAGAATGAGGAAAGGCGCGCCGACGATGAGGACGAAATCCCTGCCCGGATCGAGCATCCACATCGAGCCGCGCCCGACCGGCGCGGACGGCGTGACCGGGCCTGATGGCTTCGGTCGATCCTCCCGACGTGACCGGTGGGGAACCTGGACTGTCACCTGTGCTTGGTAAACCTGGGGGCTGAATCCGATCTCAACGGGCCTCGGTCCGAGGGAACCTCTGGGGCTCGTCGAGACGGAGTCCCGGAGATCCTGCGCGTCACCGGGTCACCGTGACCGTCACGTTTTCATAGGTGAAGAGGGCGCCATCACTGGCAACCGCACGGAGCACATAGTTCCCCGGCTCACGGAAGGTCGCTTGAACCACCCACCTGCCCTCTGGAGGCGGCTCAGGAATGATGTACGGAGGCGACCACGGTGAATTCGCGTACGCGCGCGTGTCCGTCCATGTTTTCATCTGCTCGGGATCGAACGTCACCTGTCGCGCGGGGCCACGGTAGACGATCCAGGACAGCCGCAAGCCGGGTCCGCTGGCAGGGACTATCGACGACGGGGGTCTATACAGAAGGCTGGCGATGGTTGCGGGGCTTGGCTGTCCCTCACGGGGCGCGTTCGGCTGTCCTCTTCCTCCGCCACGCTGAGCTCCTTCGCCGCGCCTGGCCGGCAGGTTATCGGGATCCCTCGCAAGAGCCACCAACGTCACCGGATCTCCAACCCTCACATACCGGCGCTTCTCCCCTTCCACGTTGAGCTCCGGCGGGATGTTGGTGCGAAGCGCGTCGCGGAGGCTGCCAAAGTCGCCTCCCACTTCCGTGGAAATCACCTGCTTGTCGATCTGGTAGTCGCTCTTGAGCGATGCATACGCGCGCTGCGTCTTTCCGTGGGTCGTGAGGGTCCAGACGAGCTCCTTGGCGTCCAACTCCTTGGCCACGCGTATCGTGAACAGGAACGGGTTGCGTCGGGGGTAGAAATGCGTCGGCTGCCCCTGATCGGGGCCACCCGGCTCGATGTTGTTGTCGGGACCGATCGGAACATCGAACTCTTCTTCCCAGTTCGAGTTCATGTACCCGAAGAACATCGTGACGGATCCGTCCTCGTTCGGCCACCAACCGTCATACGCCGGCGATACGCTCTGGCCTCTCGAGTACGTGAATCTGGTCTGCGCACCGACAGAGTGGAACAACAGAAGGGCGGCCAACGGAGCGAGCACTAGACATCTCCTAAGGCCCACATAGTCACAGATGAAGCAAGCTTCTCCGGTCGGCCTTAGGAGCTGTCTTAGGGCCCGCGTTCGCGGGCCGTTCAAGGCGCGCCTAGAGCGCATCATCACTGGTTCCGCGGCGGAGTCGTGCCCGGCTGCGCCTGCTGCGACCTAGGGGCCCAGCACAGTGGACACCCAATGTCGTAGTCGTTCCGGCTCTTCATGTTCGTTCGGCGCTTGGCCATTTCGGCCTGGAATTGCTCTTCGGTGAGCGCCACCGAATAGCCAAGGTCAATAAACATGTTGGCGATTGACCGCCGGCCGCCCCCGGCCCAGTTTCTCGGGTCCGCGGGGTTCCGGTTGGCGGGCGTGGTGTCCAGGAACCCGATGAGGTGCAGGATGGTGCCCTTCGGTAGCAGCGGCGCGGCTTCGTCCGCGTACACGTACTGCTTGACCCAGTTGTGGTCGTATCCGACACAGTTGAGCGTCTGGATGTTGTGGCCCCAGATCGCCTCCAGGCACATGCGCACCCCCGGCGCGTGCAGGTGGGGCTCGAACACGATGATCTTGGTGTGCTCCTGCAGCACCCCGTACGCGTGAAGTTCCTGATTGGCCTGATTCGGCTTCACGTCGACGTCGATGCCGTTGCCCAAACGCATGGTCGAGCGGCGGTAGAGTGGCTTGTAGCCTTTGGGAAAGAATTTGAAGGCGAACTCGAGATGCGCCTTGGTCTCCCGGCCGTTCGAGTGGTTGTGATACGCATCGAGAGACAAGGCCGAATTCGCCGCCAGGAGCCTGCCAGCCTCAGGCGGAAAGACATCGGCGTTGCGCCCGACTTCGTGAATCGGCCAGCTCACGGAGCCTTCGCCGACGTCAGCGGACCCACGCTCGCCCGGAAGCACACTGGAATACGTCATGTGGTGGAACACGTAGCGTCCGCCCACCGTACTGGTCTGGCCGCTCTTGGGAATGTCGTTGACCTCTCTGACCTCGACGGCCGACACGTACCGGTCTTCCGTGAGGCCCGTCGGCACGAGCCCAAGCGATCCCCACTTGTCGGGGCCCGCAGCCGGGACCCTCACTTCCGGCGACCGCAGCACCAAATCCGGCTCCCCGATCGTCCACTTGTCGCTGTTGTCGAAATCACGTGGCGGCGGCATGTCGGCCGGATCGCCTCCTGGTGCCCCGCTGTCGACCCATTTCGCAATCCTGGCGATTTCATCGTCGCTGAGGGACGGGTCGTTCTTGAATTTCTGGATCCCGATGTTCTTCTCGACAAACCAGGGTGGCATGACCCCAGCCCGAGGCCCCAAGCCGGTTTTCGTTTTGATGGCCCGGGCCCAAGGCCGCGCTTCTTCGTATGTAGTAAGCGCCATCGGCGCGACGCCGCCCGGCCGATGACACTGCTGACAACTCCGCTGGAGGATGGGCGCCATATCCTTCGTGAACGTCACTTCCTCAGAAGAATTGCCCGACTGGGCCGTCGGGGCGGCAGGCGTCAGAAGTCCCAGGACCAGGGGGACGAGCGGCGCGATCCGAAGGGCAAACAGAGACGCAAGATGACGTCTCGCGGTCATCGCACACCCTCCGCGCTAGCCGCGCTTGCACGACCAGAATGTGTACGAAATGGTCACATTCTGGTGATCAAGTACGGCTAGCCCCCGCGTAGCGGGGCTATTGAATAAAGCCTCGTGATATGCGCGAGCCTACGCCGAAACGCACCGGGGGATCAAGGGCGGAGTATACTGCGGCCCGCGAGGGAGGCACTGAAATGAGTAGAGCGCGAAAGGCGTCGCGCGTGAGGGTAATGACATCCATCGTCGGTGCAGGCGTGCTGCTCTGGATCGTGGGCACGGCCGCCCAGCGGAGCAACTTCGTCGGAGGGAGCCCGACACAGCTGGACGCGAAGGCGATTCGCACGCTCCGCCTCCAATTCCCCGCCGGCAGCCGATCGAACTGGCACATCCATTCGCACGGACAGCTGCTGATGGTGGAGCAGGGCCGTGGGCGGACCCAGGAGCGAGGGGGTCCGCTCCGCGAGATGGGTGCGGGGGAGCCGTGGTATACGAAGCCGGGAGTCGAGCACTGGCACGGCGCCGCGCAGGACCAGGAGGTCGTGCAACTGACGATCTACGAGGGCGAGGTGAAGTGGCTCGAGCCGGTCAGCGACGAGATGTATAAGGCCGTGCCCAGGGACTAGCCGTGCTTGCATGGCCAGCCGGATGAGATTGCGGCCGTCTGGCTCGCCTGTTCACGGCAAGAGGCTGCGACAAACGGCGAGCCAAGCCGGCTGCCCGGCAGGGCTACGCGGCGCTCCGTTTCGTCCGCGAACGCGCATTCATCCGACAAGCTCAGCGAGAGGTCGACGCGCACTCAGGCAACGAGCGGCGCTACAATGCGGAGAAGCCGCATACCGTGGAGCCACGCCGGTGACCGTCCTCCTCACGCTGGACGAGGGTAGGCTGCGACAGATTCTCCAAAAACACTTACAGGATCGCTGTGTCGTGCTGGCGGCGTCGAATCGCCATCACGCGCGCGAGCTCCTGGCGCGCGGCGGTGTGGATGTCGTGATCGCCGGCATCGGTAGCGGCAACGAGCTCGAGATCGCGCGCGAGTGGCGGGGAAGCGACATCCCGGTCGTGCTGATCGGAGAAACCCCGGTGGTCCCTGGCGCGCTTTCGTCGCGAGACGAGGCCCCGTGCGTGCTGCTGGCGAATCCAGTCCCCCTGCAGGACATAACGCGCGCTGTGACCGACGTCGTGATGGAGCACCGCCAGGCACGCAAGAATCGTCAGGCGCATGTGACCGACGATCCGAGCGGCATCGTGGGGGAATCGCAGGTGATGCGCAGCGTCATGGCGCTCATCCAGCGCGCGGCGTCCGGCGATTCCCCGGTGCTGCTGCTCGGCGAAAGCGGGACGGGCAAGGAAGTGCTGGCCCGGGCTCTTCACCGCAGAAGCCTCCGATCGCGCGGCCCGTTCGTGGCCGTCAGCTGCTCCGCCATTCCCGAGACACTCCTCGAGAACGAGCTGTTCGGCCACCGTCAGGGTGCCTTCACCGATGCGCGGAAGGATCAACCGGGTCTGTTCCAGGCTGCCAGCCGCGGGACGATCTTTCTCGACGAAATCGGCGACATGGCGCCAGCCCTGCAGGGAAAGCTGCTGCGCGTCCTGGAGGAGACCGAAGTCCATCCGCTCGGGGCGTCCACTCCGGTGCCTGTGGACGTCCGCGTCGTTACCGCTACGCATCGCGATCTGGACGCGCTGGTGGCCGCGGGTCGATTTCGCCACGATCTCCTGTATCGAATCAACGTGATCGATATCCACGTGCCACCGCTGCACGAACGGCTCGAAGATCTGGGGCCGTTGATCGAGAATTTTCTGGAGAAGCATGGCGCACGGCTCGGCCGCCCGCGTGTCACGGTGTCGCCCCAGACGATGGATCTGCTGCGCCGTTATCGGTGGCCCGGCAACGTCCGGGAGCTCGAGAATGTGATCGAGCGCGCGCTGGTCCTGGGGAGCGGCCCGTCGATTGAACCGCGCGATCTGCCCGATGTCCTGAAGACGCCCGCCCCGCGCTCGGGCCCGGGCGGTGCCGGGCGGCCATTGGCCGATGTCGAGCGCGAGTACATCTTGAACACGCTGCGCGCCGTCGCGGGAAACAAGTCGGCCGCCGCCCGCATGCTCGGGGTCGATCGGAAAACGCTCCACCGCAAGCTGGGCCGGCTGGCGATCGCCTGATCAGTGGCGCACAGGGCGCCTGCGGCGTTTCTCCACAGGTGGGTCAACTCGCCGCAGCCGGCGGTATCTTCAAGAGCACCTGAATGTTGACGCGACGCCGCCGACACCCTGCGGGACAATCTGGGACAGCAGGGCGGCGGGTTGAGGCGTCGTCGCTGTCGATCCCCTGACCAGCAGAGACTTTGACCCTGGCAGACGTTCGGCATCGTGATTGCTCCGGTCGGCCCGCTGCATCGCAGTCGATCTGCGGTAGCCGCACATTCCCGCAATTCGATCAAGGAGGTACGTCATGACGGTGGTCAAAGGACAGACCTCAACACCCGAGCACCGCAGCTCACGGCTGCAGGAGATGGGCTGGAACCAGATTGAGCGTCCGGGCTGCTACCTGATTGTCGGATCAGGTGATCTCGTGCGCGTCCCTCAGGACGCCCTGGCTCCCGGTCATTCACCGCTGGTGACCATCACTTCGATCGGCGAAACGCGAGTCGCCAAGCTGTCGGACAATCCCGCAGAGCCGATCTCCGCCCTGCGGGCATTTGCGGCCGACAATGACTACTTCGTGAACTTCTGACCTGCGATTTCGCCAGCCGTGCTTGCGTGGCCAGAATGTGTACGAAACGGTTACATTCTGGTTGCCCAAGCACGGCTAGCCCCCGCGTAGCGGGGCTATTGAATAAAGCCTCGTTCCCCTTCTCTTCTTCAGCCTGCCGTCAGGACTCTTCATTCGGCGTTATGATTGTGAACTCACCGGGGTCCGGGGCGGAGCCGCGGTTGAGGAGGTGCTCCCATGCCCGTATATGAATACCAATGCCAGGAC
>JACQTH010000439.1 GCA_016210935.1 Acidobacteriota bacterium
AAGTCCTATGCCGAGGGTGTCCCGTACGTCATCGTCAACGGCGTGCTCGTGGTCGACCAGGGGAAGCACACGAATGCGCGGCCGGGAAAACCGATTTACGGTCGCGGGTTCAAGCCGGCACGGACCAACGGCGGACCCTGACGCCGCCGCATTCACACAAGAACCTTCGTCACGAATCTCCAATCCCGTCGTGAAGGGTCTTCCGGCTGAAGCCGGAAGCCACGAGTCGTCGAACTCGCGCTACACCGGCGTCTCTTCAGACGCCCGCGCCGCGTAGTGCAACGGCTTTGTCCACAGACTCTCCAGCCCCTCGAGGATGTCCGACGCCCATCCGAACACGTTCCGGCCCGCGACGACCCGCCGCAGCGCCCGCATCCGCACCCGACGCTCCTCGCGCGACATGTCGAGTGCCTGCTCGAGCGCGTTCGTGAAGCCCTCGATTTCATAGGGATTGATGATGATCGCTTCGCCCAGCTCCTGGGCCGCGCCGGCCAGCGCGCTCAGGACCAGCACCCCATCCTCGTCGTCGCGCGCGGCGACAAACTCCTTGGCCACGAGGTTCATCCCGTCGTGCAGCGAGCTGACGACGCAGAAGCGGGCCAGCCGATAGAGCGCCACCAGGCTCTGAAGGTTCAAGGCCGCCTTGTAGTAGTAAATAGGCGCGGGCAGCCCATCCACGGTGTGTCTGGCGTTGATCTCGGCGATTCGCCGATCGATCTCCGCCTCGATCGCCCCGTAGCTTTCAAGGGTCGATCGCGAAGGCACGCCAATCTGAACGAACGTCAGCCGGCCGCGCAGCTCGGGACGGCGCGCCAACAGCAGGTCGAGCGCGGCGAGCCGCTCAGGAATTCCCTTCGTGTAATCGAGGCGGTCGACGCCCACGCCCAGCAGCGGCGCCTGCAGATCGAACGCCTCGATCAGCCGCTGTTGTTCGGCGCCGAGCTCCGGATTCGTGGCGACGCTTTGAATCCGATCGTAATCGACCCCGATCGGCACGGAGACGACGACGCTCGAACGGCGCCCGACGTAAATCCGGGCGCCATCGGCCTCGACTTCGCCCCTCAGCTCCTCTTCAACCGCCTGCACGAAATTCCGGCGATCGCGTTCCAGCTGAAACGCCAGGAAATCGTTGGCCAGCAGGCCCGTCAGAATCTCGCGCCGCCACGGACAGATGCGCAGGCGATCCGGATACGGCCAGGGAATGTGCCAGAAGAGCGCCGTCCGCACCGCAGGCCGGCGCTCGCGCAGGACCGGCGCGACGACCGCGAGGTGATAGTCGTGGATGAACACCGGCGTATCGGTCGAGATCAGTTCCTCGTCGATGGCGGCGGCGAATCGCGCGTTGACCGACTGATACGCGGCCCAGTCGTCAGCCCGGAATGTCGGCCGGACGTCCACCTGATGACACAGCGGCCACAGGCCCTCGTTCGCGAACCCGCCGTAGTACCCCGAGAATTCCCGGTCCTCGAGCCATAACCGTCGCAGCTGGTACGCGGGCGCGTCGGGCGGCACCGGGACCTTGTCCGATTCATCGACGACCTCGCGATCGGCAGGTCCCGCACCGTGCGCGATCCAAACGCCGCCTCGCTCGCGCATCAGCGCATCCAACGCGATCGCGACACCTCCCGTAGCGGACGAGAACATCAGGCGGCCCTGCTGATCGCGTCTGTGCAGGTACGGCTCGCGGTTCGACACGACGATCAGCGGCCTCGCCGCCCTGGCGTCGATCTCGCCCGAGCGCTCGAGCCCGAGGCGGAACAGCACCGGACCGATGAGCTCGTGAAGAACGATGAGCGCGACGAGCACCAGCTGGATCTGGCTGCCCCATTCCGGGAACTCGGCGGCTATCAGCGCTGCGAGCCCCAGCGTGATGCCGGCCTGGGAAATCAAGCCCGTCCAGACCGACGCCGCGGTCGGCCGATCGATGTCCGTGCCCTTGATGCCCACCGCCACACCCAGCCGGATGAGCGCCAGGCGGGCCACGGCCAGTCCGATTGCGACCAGGCCAAGCGCGGTGAGGGTTTCGGCTCGAAGCGACGCCCCTACGGTGACGAAGAAAATGATGAGCACGGGCAGCGCTCCACGCTGGACCGCGACCTTCAACATGTCGCCTTCGGCGACCGCCAGGTTCTCGATCACCAGGCCCGCGGCCATCGCGGCCAAAAGAGGCTCGAGACGTTGCGTCGCGCCAACTTGACTCAACACCACGCACACCGCCAGCAGCACCAGCGTGACCTCGCGCCCGACGTAGCGCAGGTACAGCGCGAACAACGCGCCGACGAGGCTGCCAAACGCGATCGCGCCGCCGATCTCCCAGGCCAGCCTGACGAGCACGTCGACGTCGCCGGCGGCCGTCTGGTTCACGGCGAACCGCGCGAACTGCATGGCGAACGAGAACAGCACGATGACCGCCACGTCGGCCAACACCACCAGCGCCAGCACCAGGTCGCTCAACCGGCCGCGCGCACCCGTCTCGGCGATCACCGCCGCCGTCATCGTCGGCGAGAAGCTGACCACGGTCACGACGAGGAGGAGGGCGATCGACAGCTTCAACACTCCCGTGGCCTCGGGCGCCACCGGCAGCCACGGCCACACGAGCCAGGCGGCAGCCAGCAGTCCCGCCATCGCGATGCCCATCGTGACGAGCGTCAACCGCGCGATCGCCGCCAGCCGCCGGCCCAGTCGCTCGACGTTGATCATGAGGCCCGCGATGAGCGCGATGAGCGTCGTCGCGATGCCGGTGATCGCGTTGAGCTGGGCGGCCACCGGTCCCGTGATGACGTTGGTGAGATATGGGCCGGCGAACAGTCCGAAGAGGAGGTACCCGGTGAGACGCGGCAGCCGGAATCGCCGCACGACGACCCCGGCGACCGACGCCACAATCAGGGTGAAGCCGACGGCGAGGACCGTCGCGTGGGATGATCCCTCGGGCGCGCCGATCCGGCGGACCCACAACACGGCAGCCATCACGATCGCGACCGCCAGCGCACGCTTCATGACGTCGCCTTCGAGCGTCGTCCGAACAAGGACGCGAGGTCTGACAGAATCGAGCCCGTGACGACGACAGACAGCACGAGGCCGGCGCGATCACCAGCCGCCTGCGCCGCGTTCAGGGCGAACGCCACGGCAATCACCCCCGGCGAGATCCACTGCAGCACGATGGAGGCCGGGACCTTCGTGCCGGCGATCCAGCCGGCCAGCGGTCCCCCGACGAGTTTGCCGGTCACGCGCAGCATCACGTAGGCCGCGACGAGCGCGCCAAGACCTGACAGCACCTCCAGACGCGCACCCGCGATGACCAACAACAACACGACGAGAGGATGCTGCATGTGGCGAACATCGCGGGCCACGCGATCACGCGCCGCGCCGCCGGTCGCGTTCCAGAACGCGCCCGCCACGAGGCCTGCGAGCAGGGCCGACAACGACAGGAATTCCGCGATGCCGCCGAGCAGCAGGACGGCGCCGATGGTGAAGACGCGCTGCTCGTCGTCTGATGTCGATTGCTCCACCAACAACGAGCCGGCGACCGCGACCGCCAGCGCGAGCGCCACCGCCTGGACGAGCAGCCACATGGCGGCGCCTGCGGTGCTTTCCCGAACCAAGGCGAGCGCCATTCCTCCAATCACGATGGGCAGGACATCGTCGAGATCGGCGATTCGAGACGCCTCGGCGGGAATCCCGTTCGCGCTGGGCGCCGGAACGGTCGAAGACGGGGCCGCGCAAATGCCCACCAGACCCGCAAGCAGCCAGATCGGGAGATCGGGTGACGCCGGCCCCCGCGCGATCAGTACCGCGGCGATCCCGAGCGAGACCAGCAGAACGGTCAGCGACGCCTCGGCGGTGCCGGCAGCCAGCAGTCGGATTTCCAGGGGCCGGCGAATGTCCAGGCCGAGCCCGATCAGAACACCCAGCGCCGCCAGCGCGACGGAGACAGCCGGATCGAGGTACGACAGGAGATTCAACGACAGCAGCCGGAATCCCTGCGGCCCCAGCATGATTCCCACTGAAAGCAGCAACGCCGTCACGGGGGTTGGCGCCAGTCCCAGCGCCAGCCGGCGGCGCACCCATAAGGCGCCCGTGCTGCTCATCGTTTCCATAGCGCCACCACCAGATGCTCATCGCCTCGCGCGATCGCGACGAGCACCGCTCCATCGGGCGGTTGGGCTTCGAACGCTCGCCTGACCTGCACGGGCGTCGGCGACGCGATGTTGCCGATTCTCGTGATGATATCGCCCGCCCTGATTCCCGCTGCCGCAGCGCTCGATTGAGCATCGACGCGGATCACCTCCACGCCTACTCCAGACCTGGCCCGGAGGGTCAGACCCAGACGTTGCGGCTCCGCAGCCGTCGAGGCGATCGCGGCGGCGGTGACGGCGACCTCGTCGACGCGATCACCGCGACGGAACCGAAGCGTCACCCTTTCGCCGGCGGTCAACCGGGCCATGCGCGCGCGCCAGTGATCCAGCGTCGGCACCGAACGTCCATCGATGCGATCGACGATGTCGGTGGCGGCGAGCATGCCGGCGGCCGGCCCGTCCGGATCGACCCACGTGACGACGACTCCGGAAATCATGCCGCTCGCTGCGGCGATCGCGGGCGTGAGCGCTGCGACTTCGACTCCCAGCACGCCGCGCTCCGCCTTCGCCGCTCTGAGGACGCGATCGGTCGTGGCGAGAAGCGCATCGGCCGGCGCGATCGCGCGCGCCCCACGATCCTCCACCACCAGGCCCACGAGCGCGCCGGTCGTCGTGAAGACGAAAGCGCCCGGAGAGAAAGGCGGATCCGACGGCGCCATCCACATCATCGTGGCCCATGCAGGACTCTCGGCCTCTCGAAGCGGGCCCAGAAAGGCAGGCCGGAGAGATATGCGTGTCTCCCGCAGCTCGGTCACCAGGACGTAGCGTGGGTATTCCGGACGCTGAGGCGCCCACGACGGCGGCCGGGGGACCGAAGCCGCCGGGAGCCGAACGATCGCAAGGCCCGTCGCCGGATCACGCGCGACGAGCTGGTTACTGACAGCTGGCGTGTCGACGTCGAGCCCACTCCACACGATCGCCGTTTCGTCCTGAATCCGCAGCGCGGGAACGACCTCCTTGACGGCATGGGCGCGCTGGGCCGACGCGTCCGGTCCGAGGGTGAAGATGGCGAGCGCCGGAAGGATTTTGGCTTCCACGTCGAGCACCTCCTTCGAGAGATCGTCGAACGTGGAACGTGGCGCGAGCTGGGTCAGGAGCGGCGGGACCGGATTGGGCGTGGCGGGGCGCTCCGGAAACCGGAGGCGGGCCAGGAGCCAGAGCGCGACAATCGAACAGAGAACGGTCGCGAGCAGCAGCCGGGTTTCGCGCGACACGCGGGGCCTGCCCGGGCCGATGGACGTCATACACGCATGCTATCAGTCCGTCTGGACGCGCGGGGACCGCTCCACCCGGTCGCGAGCGGCAGATCCCGGCGAAAGTCGCAACCGGCCTCCCCAGTATATGGGCCAATGAATTCGAGATCACCGACCGATGTCGTTGTGCTGTCGATATGTCGTGAGACAGGCTCACTCTCGACGAGCGCGTCGGGCGCCCATTCACGTCGTAGGCAAGCGTGGACCGGTGCCTGCGGAATCCGCCGCAAACGTCCTGTAGTTGTCTTGCGTGATGCGCACCGTTATGGGTGTCGCCGCCAAGCCGAGCGGACGGCCAGGCGCGCCGTTGATCCGGTACTCAAACGCCTGTGGATCTCCCACACGAAGCACGAGCTCCTCACGTGCCGTCACCAGTTCACGGTCGCCGTCCTGCAGCAGCCGGTACACGACGAGCTGACCGTCAGCCGTCGCCGACACCCAACAGGGCCCGGTCGCACGGAATTCGATTTCAAGCTCGGCGCTATCCTCAGGGGCGGACACCGGGCCGGGACTGGCCGCCGCCCGCGTTGATGGCGACCCGCTTGTACCTTGCAGCGTCTCCGTGTCCATGGAGGAGATCATGGGCGGCGATTCAGCAGAACGCCGGTTCGACGCGACCAGGGCAATGATGACCAC
>JACQTH010000048.1 GCA_016210935.1 Acidobacteriota bacterium
AGCGAGGGTTTCTTGTTCTTCGAGTCGTCGGAGGCCGGCGCACTCATCGCCCCGGGTCCGATCGAAACGGCCACCGCAAGGGGGACAGCGATACATCGATGCCGGGCGATTGAAGGCATGGGGGCACCTAGAGCTTGAAGGTCGATTCGTTCAATTGTAGCGTTGCTGTATGCAGGACGCTACCGACTTTCGCGTGACCGTAACCGGCGCCGGCCCATGGCAGGTTGACACGGAATTGCTCGTCATTCCACTCTTCGAGAACGAACCCCTTCAAATCCGTGACTTGAACGAGGCCACCGGCGGCGAGATTGGCCGCGCGCTGGCGTCCGGCGCGGTCAAGGGCAAGCCGTTCGAGATCTTCGTGACGCCGACGCAGGGGACCGCGTGGCGCGCCCGGCGGGTCGCCCTCATCGGCGCCGGCCCCGAGCGTGAGTTCACGAGCGACCGCGCTCGCAAGATGGCCACGGCCGCGGCGATTGCTGCCCGCCAGCAGCGGGTCATTCGCCTGGCGTACGTGCACCGGGGTGGCGGCGATGCCGCGGTGTTCGGCCAGGCGGTCGCGGAAGGGTTCATGCTCGCGACCTTCAATCCGGGCGCATACAAGACGGAGGACCGTGATTTCGTTCCTGCCCGCTCGATGGAGTTTGTGACTGAAGGTGCCGTGGATGGGCCCGTCGCGCAGGCGGTGGAACGGGGGCGGCTCCTGGGCGCGTGCAGCAATCTCTCGCGCACATTGTGCAACGAGCCTGGCGGCAGTCTGCCCCCGCGGGTGTTCGCGGAACGGGCGGGCGAGATCGCCGCGTCAGGCGGCGCGCAAGTCGAGATTCTCGATGATCAGCGGATCGCGGAGCTTGGCATGGCGCTGTTGCTCGGCGTCGCGCGCGGGAGTCATGAGAAACCGCGCCTGGTCGTGATGCGGCATGAGCCGAACGATGCGCCGCCCTCGCCGGTGCTGGGCCTCGTTGGGAAAGGGATCACGTTCGATACGGGTGGGATTTCCCTCAAGCCGGCCGACGGCATGGAGCAGATGAAGCACGACATGACCGGCGGCGCCTCGGTGGCAGCCGCGATGCGCGCGATCGGGCTGCTAGGCGCGCCGATCCGGGTCGTCGGCGTGATTCCGGCCGCCGAGAACATGCCGGGAGGCGAGGCGATTAGACCGGGGGACGTGCTGCGAGGCGCCAGCGGGAAGACGGTGGAAGTCATCAACACCGACGCCGAAGGCCGGTTGATCCTGGGCGACGCGCTCTGGTACGCGCGTCAGCTTGGGGCCACGCATCTGGTCGATGTCGCCACCCTCACCGGTGCCATCGTCGTGGCGCTCGGCAAGCTGACGACAGGCCTCTTCGGGACGCCGCCGGGCTGGGTCGACGTGGTGCGCGAAGTGGCGGAGCGCGCCGGCGATCGGGCATGGCCGATGCCGGTGTTCGAGGAATACAAGGAGCAGCTCAAGAGCGAGATCGCCGATATCGCCAACGTCGGTGGCCGTCCGGCAGGGGCGATCACGGCCGCGCTGTTCCTGAAGGAGTTCGCCGGCGGGCTGCCGTGGGTCCACCTGGACATTGCGGGCACGGCGTGGGCGGAAGAGGCGAAGCCGTTCATGCCGAAAGGGCCGACGGGTGTCGCCGTCCGCACGCTGGCGGAGCTCGCGTTCACGAGCGATCGCTGGACGTTCTAAATCTTCTCCGTGTGCTCTGTGAGCTCTGTCTTCAATCCCGACAGGCGGAACCCGTAATCGCTGGCGGGCGGCTCGCTGTCGCGCGCGCCTGGGCGCTTGAACTTGTACCAGATGAGCGCCGCCCCAAAGAGCAGGCCGAACACCACCGCGCCGAGCAGCATCAGGCTGGTCAGTCCAATGGCTTCGAGCAGGATGTCCGCAACACCCACCTCGCGCGTCGGCTTCTCGACGACCTGGACAATAACGGGAGTGATGGGCTGCTGAAGCAGCATAGCGATCATTGTACTCCCGCCGTCGTCTGGGCGCTCTTCAGAGAGCGCTGGTACCGGCGAATGCCATCGAAGAGCGCTTCGGCCAGCCGCTGCCGGTAGGCGGACGTTCGGAGCAGCTGGGCTTCCTGCCGATTCGTGATGAACGACACCTCGGCGAGGACGCTCGGCATCGCCGCGCCGATCAGGACGACGAAAGGCGCCTGCTTCACGCCGAGATCGCGCACATTCCTGTTCGTCGCCCGAACCTTCCGGACCATCGCGTCCTGGACGATCGTCGCCAGGTCGCGCGACTCGGCCAGCTTGTTGTTGAGCGCGATTGCCTTGACGATGTCGTTCAGGTTGTGCATGGCCTGCCCTGACCCCTGGTTTTCGCGGGCCGCGACGGCTGCCGCCTCGGCGTTCGAGGCGAAGTTCAGGAAGAACGTCTCAATCCCGCGGGCATTCGGGCTGGCGTTCGCGTTGACATGAATCGAGACGAAAAGATCGGCGCTTTCACGATTGGCGGCAGCCGTCCGGCGCTCCAGCGGAACGAACACATTGCGGCGCCTGGTGAGAACGACCTCGACACCGCGCTCCTTCTTCAGCAGCCTTTCCAATCGCAGGGAGATGTCGAGCACCACGTCCGCTTCGGTCAGTCCCCTGATCTTCGCTCCGGGGTCGCGGCCGCCGTGACCGGGATCGATCACAATGCGCGAGGCGCCGAGGCCGAGCTGGCGCGCCAGCGAATACCCCCCGCCAGGTTTCGCCACCGGCCCGGGCGGCGTGGTCACCACCGGGGGTGCGGCCGCCTTGGACGGAATGGGCGCCGGTGGGGGTGGCGGAGATGGGGCGGCAGGAGTTTCAAGGGCGGCCGGCTCGCTGACTGCGGGCATCTCAACGACGCGTGGCGGGAGCCTCGGCAAACCAGCCCGCGCCAGCACGTCGACCTTCAAAGGCTGCGCAGTGAGGAGCTCAGGCG